>CAZQSR010000016.1:0-30638 GCA_964596145.1 uncultured Ignavibacteriaceae bacterium | reverse complement strand
AAGCGATCCGGTTTTACATTTTTACGAAACATTCCTTTCAGTTTACGATCCGGCAACAAGAGAAAAACGAGGTGTTTATTACACACCAGAACCGGTTGTGTCTTTTATCGTTCGCTCAATTCATCAAATACTAAAAGATAAATTTAATATTTCTGACGGTCTTGCATCAAAGGACGTAACTTTACTCGACCCCGCTGGCGGGACACTTGGCTTTTTAGCAAAAGCCATTGAAACAGCAGTTGAAGAATTTGAAGGCAAATACGGCAAAGGCGCTGTAAAAACATTTCTAAGAGATCAGATTCTGCAAAACTATTATGCTTTTGAATTGATGATGGCTCCTTATGCAATCGGTCATATGAAGATGTCTTTTCTTTTGGAAGAACTTGGCTACAGAATGGAAGATGATGAGCGTGTAAAATATTATTTGACAAATACACTCGAAATGAAAGAACTTGATGAATCCAAATTTCCCGGAATGTCATCACTCTCACACGAAAGTCACGAAGCCGGAAAAGTTAAAAAGCAAGTTCCTATTCTTGTTGTTCTTGGTAATCCGCCATATTCTGGCATATCATCGAATAAAGGCGAATGGATAACTGAACAAATTGAAACATATAAATATGTTGATGGTGAACATTTCAAAGAAAGAAAACATTGGCTTCAAGATGATTATGTTAAATTTATTCGTTTTTCTCAATGGAAAATTGATGAGGCTGGTGAAGGCGTTCTCGGTTTTATTACAAACCACAGTTATCTCGATAATCCTACTTTTAGAGGTATGCGCCAATCCTTAATGAACAGCTTTGATGAAATTTATATTCTTGATCTGCACGGAAATAGTAACAGAAAAGAAAAAGCACCTGACGGCAGTAAAGACGAAAATGTTTTTGATATTCAGCAAGGAGTTGCAATTTGCTTTATGATTAAGTACAAAGCTTAAACCCACGATTTTAATCGTGGGTGAAGAAGAACCCACGGATTTATCCGTGTACATAATGGCGTAACCCACGGATTTATCCGTGGGACTAACAAAGAACAAATAAAACATAAACCGTTTTAACGGTTTAATATGCGAGTGAAAAAATGTCTCATTCACTAACAAAAATATGGATTCACTTAGTCTTTGGCACAAAAAACAGAATGCCATTAATAAAGGATTCATTTGAAATAGAACTATATAAGCACATTAAAAAACTTATAGGAGTTGATTTTGAAAGTAGAGTTGAAATAATTAATGGAACTGCAGATCATATTCACATTTTGTTATTGCAAAGTGCTAATTACTCTATGTCTGATATTGTAAAAAATATAAAAGGAAATTCTTCACACTGGATAAATCAAAATGCTTTTACAAATTTTAAGTTTGCCTGGCAGACTGGTTATGGTGCTTTTTCGGTTAGTGAATCAAAAATGGCAGATGTGAGAAAGTATATAATGAATCAAAAAGAGCATCATAGAAAAATTAGTTTTCAGGAAGAATATGATAGGTTTATGGAGAAATATGGTCTTAAGGATTGAAACCGATGAATCGGTTTTATACCCACGACTAAAAGCGTGGTTGGTGTTCCCACGACTGAAGTCGTGGGTTGAAGAACACCCGGATTCATCCGTGGGACTAACAAAAAGTATATAAGGATATAAGTATGGCTAAAGTCTATCATCAAGAAATTTACGGACTAAGAGAAACCAAATACGATTGGCTTAACAAACACAGTATTAAAAACATAAAGTGGAATAAACTTGAACCACAAAGCCCATATTGTTTTTTTATTCCACGAGATGAAAAACATAGTAAAGATTATAACGCCTATCCTTCTGTTCAAGAAATATTTCCCGTAAATGTTACTGGGATCGTTACAGCAAGAGATAATTTAGCAATTGATTTTGAAAAAAAGTCACTATTAAGAAAACTTGAAATTTTTCGTAATAAAGAATTTGATGCCGAGTATTTGAAGAAAGCATTAAAGATTTCTGAAAACTACCAATGGAAAATTGAAGAACAACAAGCAAAATTTATAAAAGATAAAAACTGGGAAGAATATTTTACGAAGATCCTTTATAGACCTTTCGATATAAGAGATATTTATTATCAAGAGAATATTGTTTTTAGAACGCGAAAAGAAGTTATGCGCCATATGTTGGAAGAGAATATTGCTTTAATAATGCCAAAAAGGGTGGAAACTAAGATACCTTGGCAACATTGCCTATGTGGTGAAGGAATTATAGATCACGTAACAGTATCAATGAAAACAGTTGATTACGTTTTCCCTTTATATCTTTATCCCGAAACTGATAAAAAGGATTTATTCAGTGAACACGAATCGGGAGAGAAAAAACCAAACATAAAGCCGGAATTGTTTGAAGAACTAAAAAAGAACTACAAAAAAGATGTAACACCGGAAGAAATATTTTATTACATATATGCTGTTCTTTACAGCAATACCTATCGCACAAAATACTTAGAATTCTTAAGGATAGATTTCCCGCGAGTTCCTTTCACTAAAGATTATAAATTATTTATTCAACTCGGTAAACTTGGTAAACAACTTGCAGATTTACATTTGCTCAAATCAAAAGATTTAGATAAAACAATTTCCAAATTCCAAGGCGAAGGAAACAATAAAGTAGAAAAACCAAATTACGAAACTGAAAAAGTCTGGATAAACAAAGAACAATATTTTGACGGAATCAAAGAAGCCGTTTGGCAATATCAAATTGGTGGTTATCAAGTATGTGAGAAATGGTTAAAAGATAGAAAAGAAAGAACACTTACTTTAGATGAAATAAAAACCTATTGTAAAATTGTTACTGCGCTTTCAAAGACAATTGAATTGCAGAATGAAATAGATAAATATTTTGAAGATGTTGAGAAAACGGTATAACCCGCCAATCAAGGCGGATGCCGTTAGGTGGCGATAAATATAATCACTCGAGATAAATATATGAGTAAACAAGAAAACAATATTAAATTAGTTCAACAGTTATATTCGTTCTTTGCCAAACATGATATTAATGCAATCATTAATATACTCAGCCCCGATGTTGAATGGGGAGAACCGGTCAATCCTTTCAATCCAGCTGGCGGGACAAGGCATGGTCATAAAGGTTTCATAGAATGGTTAAATATCGGAAGACAAGCGGAAGATATTCTGGTATTAGAGCCACGTAAAATGCTAACTGATATTGATTCCGTCGCTATTGTCGGTTATATGAAATGTTTGGCAAAACCAACTGGTAAGATCTATGAATCAGACTTTGTTCATTTTGTAACGATAAGAGATGGCAAAATTATCAAATTCCAGGAATTCTTCGACACATACATTGCTGGAGAAGCTTTTAAATCATAACATATAAAAGACCATCTCTTAATAACACGAACATGATACTAATGAACTCATTCTAGTTGTAAAGAAAGAGTTAGCCCGAAGCGATGAGCTTGTTTATGTAAATATTGATTTTATTGTTCAAAGCTGTATTGCTATTTAAGCAGAGTTTTTGCAGCCATGTCGTTACATCATAAGAATAGATTAAATGAAAAATAATAGCTTAATAAAATTTTTAGCTTCGTTTTTATGTTTTAGCATAAACTTTACTGGCTGTTTTTCTTATTTCTCGGTTTCAAATAATGACTTTTCCAATATTGACCCTGAAACGAAAGTAAGAATTATCCTAAAAGATAACAGGGAATTTATTGTTCAGAATATAAATGAAATTAATTTTTCCAAACCTGATACAATAGAAATTTTCCAGAACGATAAGTTAATCACATTTTCTGCGGATGAAATAAGAAAGGTAGCTGAAGAAAAATTTGATTTTGGGAAAACATTTTTTTCGGGATTGTGGATTTCAATAGGAATAGTTGCAGGTCTGCTTGGAATATTTTATATATGGACAGGTGGAAATGGATTTAAACAGTAAAAATATTGGGAATTAACTAATTAGTTTTTTTTCAATACATTTTTACATCCAGAAGTTTTGCCTTTCTCCATTATACAACCTCAATTATCTTAGCTGCATAAATTAATTAATATTATCGGTTTAATACCAGACATTTCAATATTTATAAACGAGAGTAAATTGGATAATTATTTTGAGAAGCAGATTGAGTTAAGATATTTCGAAATGAATAAATTCGGAGAAGCTTCTCCAACCGCTATTTTAACCCTGCTTGAAGAAACTGCCGCAGACCATTGCCTTTCAATCAATCAAAGTCTGTACGACCTTGAAAAACAAAACATCGGCTGGGTTCTGCTTTCAGGTTTTATGAAAATGGAACGCTATCCCATTTACAAAGAAAAAATTACAATCAGAACATGGCTCTCCGGTTACAGTGCAATTAAAGGTATAAGACAAAACATTATTTATGATGAAGAGAAAAATATTATTGGAAGAGCTAAAGGTTTGTGGGTTTTCTTTGATATAAAAAGAAGAAGACCAATTCAAATTCTGGATTCGATTAAAGAAAAGTGGTCGCATAATGATGAAGAATGTATGACACACGATATTACAGCAAAGATTAAAGCAATCGACTCATCAACACAAATAAAAGAGTTTACGATCAACCGTTATGATGTGGACTCTTACCAGCACGTAAATAATATAAGATATTTACAATGGTTAATGGAATCGATTCCGGAAGAGATTTTTGATAACTATTTTCTGCACTCAATTGATGGCCGCTTTATTGCCGAAGCTCAGTATGGCGATACGATTATTTCTTTTACAGAAAAAGATGACGCTGAAAATTCTTTTGCACATACAATAAAAACAAAGAACAACAATAAAGTATGTGCAACAGCAAAAACATTGTGGAGAAAAAGATAAAAGCAAAACGAAACATCCAGGGATGTAATTGTCTTTAGTAAAAATTATTTCACTTAGCGGGAGTTAAAATCTCCATCGGGAATCGCAGGCGAAGGCAATTTTCTTTGCTTTGTCTGGAGTAAACAAATATTGAAATTCCGGCAGAGCAAAATTAAATTCAAGCAAACCGGATTCTATACCAAGTCCTAAAGCCCAGCCAAATTTATCATATCCACCGAGAGTACAACCTGAACGAAAACCCAAAATCCAATTTGGTGGAAACCATTCGACACCAAAAGAGAATCGTGCGATTTTACTATTTCCGGGTTGATTATTGAAGCCCTGGTTATAATCGAAACCAAAAAGTACTTTTCCTGAATAGTTCATTGGTTTATCAAGCTGGAGTGCAAAACCAAATCTTAATGCAGTTGGCAAATCCGTAATAATTGAACCAACAAATTTTCCATCACCAAAAAGATTATCTACAAGAGAATCTCTTTGTTTTTTGTTTGTAATATCATCAAGGAATAAATCATTGTCTGAAGAAAATTCTGCAACTCTTTCAGTCCATTTTATTTTCCCTATATCGGTTACTGCCAAAGCTATTCTTGTAACATCATTCACATTCAGGTTAAAACCAAAGTCAAATCCAAAACCAAATCCGGCGGGAGAAGGAAACAGGTTAAAGCTGTAGCTTTTCTTTTCACTAACATTTTCAAAATCATATTCAACATTCAGACTTTTTGAAAATGAGGAATAAGCAATAAACTTACTTTTGCCGATTATTTCATTTTTAAAGGAAGTTCCTGTTGTGACATCAACTTCATTAATTCCTGCATAAGCAAAACCAGAAACTATATTCAACGAAATTCCTATGGAAAGTTCTTTCATGTATTTAGGGACAAGGTCAGGGAAACTTTTTGCATATGAAAAAGAATATTTTCTAATCCACCAGGCACTGCAATCAGCATCATTAAAATTAAAAACTTTGCTTATATCATTACCATAAAGTCCAAGAGTAATTATATCCTGAGGGAAATTCATACTTGCTGAAGCGACATCAAAAATTGAAAAAGCAAAAGCACCAATAGAAGTATTGGGTTTATACAGGACAGAAAAAATCTGTGCTGATAAATCTGTAAACACCAGACCCCCGCCTTCAAAAATGGATTTTAATTTTTCTTTATCATCAAGCGATAAATATCTTCCAGTCTTTTTATTCTGAGCATCAGTCACACCGCCAAAATAATAGTTATAATCTTTTAACGTTATAAAATCGGTTCCAACTCTGAAGTTAAAACTTGGTAAAGGAAATACAGAAACAACTTCCCAGTATTTTTTTACATTTAAAATATTAGCAGGGTTTTTCCCGACCGCAAATAGCCCTTTAGAAATAGCTGTTGATGTTTTACCTAACGCCGAAGAAGTTGCATCGTAACCGCTTATTGAGCCGCCGCCCTGTGCATGAATTTTACAGAAAAATCCACAGACCAGAGACAATATGATTAAATAATTTTTCAATGTTTGTTAATGTATTTTATAATTTACTTTACCATAAATTCTAATCTTGAAAAAGTCACTTGTTCTGAATTTAACCGGAGATGCATTTGGCAAAGTTGTGTTAACACGAACTCTTGAGATTATATATTTTGCATCAAGAATTTTTTTGACATCATCTCCATAAAAAAATAGTTTTGTACTGTTTTCTACAGAACTAATTACTTCACCATTTGGATTAACTGGAGCTGCGACCGCAATTATTGAATCACTGCCGGTTGGAAGATATTCTAAAAAATTATATGCAGAGTCAACAAGTATTCCTTTATAAACAACTGCGGATGGTAACGCATTTGATATTTCAATATTCAATTCAGTAGAAAGAATATTGCTAACCATTTCTCTATCAGTTTTTTTGAAATCAACAGCTAGCGTATCAGTAATAAAACCTTCACCTATTCCGATGTTCATAGGAATTTCTATTTTTAAATTTCCTGAAACAGTGTTTGTGTCCCATGCTGAACCAGTTGCATAATTCGGGTTTGCCAATCCATCGCCTGATACAAGTATGGAATCAGGAAACTTATTTGAAAAGCCGCTAAGAAAATTTGCCATATCAGTCTTATTAATAGAAAATAAGTTTGAACCCTGATGTAAATTTTTCAACGGGATATTTAATATATGAGTTTGAATTCCATTAGTAGCTGTTAATGTACCTCTGAAATCAATGTTGAAATTAACAGAGCTATAAAAATTGAAATCAGTAATAACTTCTCTCAGATTCAATTGATTGTAAGAAAACTTTTTATAAAAATCTTTCATATCAAGTTTGAAATATGTATTTCGTGATTCTAATTGTGATGGTTTTAGTTTACCCGCAAAATATTTCATTGTTGCTGAACGCTGTTGAATATTTATCAGTACACTATCTCCAACTGATACAGTTCTTAGTTGATTGCTGATTTTAGGTTGAACCGTAATCTTTACAGGTATAGTATTAACCAAACTGCTGCTGCTAATCTGATAACCTGTTAATGGATTAATCATAAAGTGGTTATTCGCCCCTGTAGTTCCTTTTCTGCTAAGGGCAATAAGTGTATCGTACGATTTCCCTGATGGAGAAATCAAAGTTGGAAAGCTAACGTTGGCTTCTATATCAGCATCAATTCCATTAAAAGAAAAAATGTCAAACCATCCTTTACTGAAAATCAAATTTGTAAAGTAGGATGAGTCATCAAGGAGAATGCTAAAATTCTGTACAAATGAATTTTGTAAAGGAAATATTGCAGTTGCAGATTTAACACTTAAATTTTCAAATGAGACTTTCAGCCCTGTGTTAGCATTGGAAGGAATAAAAACTGAACTTCCCCCGCTACCCGGAGTTGATATTGTTAGATTAATTTTCAAGCTATCGGTAATAGTTTTATTTGCTAAACTAAAAAATATATTTGCTGCGGAAGAATTTGAGATGCTTATTGCAGTAATAGAATCAAGAATAACAACATTTGTATATGCATTTAAAATACTTATCCTGTTTATAACAATTACAAAAGGACCATTATTGTTTGTAATGCTTGTTTTCAGAAAACCGCTGTTAAATGTTGCTGAGCGAAATTCCGATATTCGGTTAATTGGTTCTGAAATATTCTGATTAACAATAGCCGGAACAATTGTATTCGTTCCTGTCTGAACGCTTGCCCATCTTGTAAGAAGAATTGTTCTACTTATTTCTGAAGGATTATTAATTTGAATTGCTGGTACACTAACATTGATATTCGAATTAACCTCCTTAAAGTTAATGCTGTCTCCAACAATTACAGGTTTAACATCAACTGTATCATAATAATATAACAAACCAAGGTTGGTCGGGTCATGATAAGAGTTGATTATGGTTGAATCTTTTTCTATTATTTCTGTAAGTTCATATTTCCTGTTCATCAAGGGAATATTAAGGTCCACGTCCCATAAAGGCATAACGGGATTTTTAATCTCACACGCTTGAAAAACAAAAAGTAAGATTACGATAATTACAGCAATTAATTTTTTTATCCTTTTCAATGCAATAATTCTAATTCTGGTAATTGCAGGCGGTAAATTCCTTAAATTGAAATGAAAAAACAAGAAGATATTAAAAAAAAGGCTTCAATAATTCTGAAGCCTTAAAATTTAGTTTATCTTTTCCTGCTTTATGGGAGGAATAAATCCAAACTGTTGATCGGGAGGATTATCAGTGTGTATCTCTCCAAATCTTGTTTCGAATTTATCAATGTTATCCTTTAAAGCACGCATCAACATTTTTGCATGTTGTGGAGTGGTAATGATTCTTGCATGAACTTTAGCTTTAGGAATGCCGGGAACAATTCTTGTAAAATCAATAATGAATTCAGCAGGAGAATGTGTTATAATTGCTAAATTCGAATAAATTCCTTCGGCTTCTTTTTCACCAAGTTCTATGTTTATCTGCTGTGGTTGTGGTTGTTGATTCTGACTCATCATTTTTCCTGTCTTTAAAATTATTGGTGACTAAAATTAAATCTTAGTCACCAAAACATTTACACAAAAATATTATTTCCTGTTTTCGTCTGCTTTCTTAAATGCATCTTCAGCTTCTTTTACTTTTCCAAGAACCGAATAAACTTTTCCTAAAAGTTCCCAGATGGCTGCTTCGTTTGATTTTTTCTGAACATATGTTTCAAGATGTGGTAAAGCAAGATTATATTTTACTTTTGCTTCAGGATCATCTTTACCTAAAGCATCAGCATCTTTTGCTATCTTTGCTCCCCATTTAACATAAGTTACAGCAAGGTTGTATGTGGCATTCAAATAATCTGGGTCAATCTCAAGGGCTTTTTTGAATTGTTCAACAGCTCCCTCAAAATTATTTGCCCCTAATAAAAGAACGCCATAATTATATCTATACAATTTATTTGTTGGTTCCTGTTCAACACCAGCTTTAAAGGAGTTTATTGCTATATCAATTTTATTGGCACCAATGTACGCATTCGATAAATAAAGAAGAATTTCAGAATCATTAGGATAAATTTTCCTTCCATCTTCTAACGTACTAATTGCTTTATTGTAGTATTCAATTGCTTTAATGCTATCTGCAGCAATTTTATTTTTTTCATATTCGTTTCTTACTGAAAGACCTTTGTTGTAATAAATTTCTCCAAGGAATTTTATGCCATCAAGGGTTTTCTTTTTTGAATTGAGCTTTTCAAGATTAGGAATTGCATCATCATATTTTCCCTGGCTAATATAAACGAGTGATAAATTTCTGTATGTATCCGCAGAATCCGGCTCAAGTTTTATTGCATAATTAAAAGACCAGATTGATTTATCATAATACATTTTAGAGCTATCTTCGTCTTTCACGTTAGTAGCTCTCTGATAGAAACCAACTCCTTTATTGAACAGTTGTGCCCAGTGATATTTTTTGGAATTTTCAATATCTTTTTCAAAATTTTTACTTATAGAAAGCGATTTATTATAAGAGGAAATTAAATTATCATAATCTTCTTTCTCTCCAAAGATATAACCCATAAGATAATATCCTTCATCACTTTTCGGATTCTTATCTGTTTCTTTTTTAAGAGCATCTAAAGCTTTATCAAAGTTTTTTTGTTGTATATATAACTTAGCACTTGTTAATTCCGTTGAAGAGCATTGATAACCAGTAAACATCATCGCAAGAATAAAAAGAGCTGAAATAAAAATATAAAAGCGTTTCATCTGTTCTCCATTATTATTTTTTTGTGCCTCAAAATTAAGAGATTATAATCCTTAAAACAAGAATACAGGTATTTTATTTATTCGTAGGGGGAATGGATAAAAAGAGAGATATTAAGCTAAAAACTGACTAAAACGTAAGGTCTTTTATAGAATTTAATTTAAACTTTGGTTGGATGAGTGAATTTCCGTTCAGGAAATTTTTTATGCCTGTTGATACAAGTGCTGTATCAACTCCAAAATTATTTCCCATTGCAATATCTGTTTCAAGCCTGTCGCCGATTAGCAAAACATCTTTTAATTTTAAGCTTAAACGACTCATCGCTTCTTCCATAATAAATGGTGATGGTTTCCCGAAATTCAACTCAAGTTTTCTGTGAGTTCTTTTTTCAAGAGCAGAAATTGTAGAACCTGCATCAAGTATCTCCCCGCCTTCAACAGGACAAGTATCATCAATATTTGCAGCAAAAAATCTTGCACCTTTTTCAAGACTGTGTGCTGCTATCTCAAGTTTTTTATAATCAAGAGTTCTATCAAGTGAGACAATAAGGATATCAATTTCTCCTGGATTATCGTTATACTTTAACCCGCTTTTCTTAATTTCATTTATAAATTTTCTTTCAGCAATGGCAAAAAAGTTTAATCTGGGAAAATTCACAGAAAGATAATTCTGAACGATTATCGTTGCATTTATTACTTCATGCTTTTCAACTTTTACTTTGTGTTTTTTTAGAAAATGGAAATAATCAACGGCGTTTTCAGTTGTTTTGTTTGATACAAAAACTATTTTCTTCCCTTTTTGTTTAAGCAAATTAATTGTAGTAGCTGCCCCGGGAATTAATTTATCGCTACGGTACATTGTGCCATCAAGATCAATTATAAAGCCTTTATATTTATCTAGTAACAAAACAACTCTCAGTACTTATAAATTTCAAATGAATTGGGTTTTAATATCGATTTAATTTCTGTATCGGTTAAAGGAATTTCGTTTTCAAATTCAACTTTAACAATTTTACTTGAATTTACATTACAACTAAATTTGTACGAATCATTTCCTAAATTGAACACAACTAAAATATTTTCATTTTCATAATTTCTTTTGAATGCAAAGACCTGATGCTCATCATCAGATTGAATAAAACTTACATTACCTGATTTAATGGCTTTACTCTTATTACGAACAACAATTATTTTTTTATAGTAATCAAGCAGGTTATCATTAACGCATACTTTATATTTTCCATATCCTTTTTGAAATCCCGATGATGAATCTATTATCTCATCATCATAAATTAATTCACTCCATAACATTGGTTTTCTATCGTGAGGATCATCTGCACCCCACATTCCTGCTTCATCTCCATAATAGACCATTGGTGCACCTTTATAAAGCATCTGGAAAGCAACAACCAATTTCATTTTTTCATAAAATTCCGAAGAAGGTTTTGCCGGGTTGTAATTTGGATTTCTCTCATCTGCATCTCGGTCATAACCTCTGTCGGGATTAGCAATCATCGAGACAAGTCTTTCGGTATCATGTGAATCTAAAAGATTTTGAAGCAGATGTAAATTTTCTTCGGGATATGTTTTTTCTATCTGCTCTAGTCTTTTTATAAATTCAGATGTTTTTATTTTTGATGTATCAGCAATAAAAAAATCTTTTACTGCATATGCAAAATTGTAATTCATCAGGGCATCAAATACACCATTTGCACCTACAAGGTCGGGGGAAAAATCCCATAGTTCTCCAATAATTATTGCCTGATTGTTTATACTCTTCACCAATTCATTCCAATCTTTCCAGAAACCTTTGGGAACTTCATTTGCCACATCAAGCCGCCATCCGTCAATTCCATCAGAAGGATTACCATCATGGTTCGGATCCATCCATTTGCAGGTTGAATTGAAAATGTATTTTTTTACTTCACTTTGCAAATCATTTTCGGTTCTGTTAAACTCAGGCAACGATTTTACATTCCACCAGCCTTTGTAATCAAATTCATTTTCTTTTGTCTTCGGGTTGTCAAACGATTTGATTTTGTACCAATCTGCATATTTAGAATTTTTTCCGTTTCTAATTATATCTTGAAAAGCCCAGAATTGTGTTCCTGTATGATTGAACACTCCATCAATAATTATTTTCATTCCTCTTGAATGAACTTCGTCAATTAATTTAAGAAATAATTTATCTGCAGAAGTCCAGTTCCAAGTTGAAGTATCATCAGGCATTTCTTTGTTAATCAATTGAATATCTTCTTCGGGATTGGTCCCAAAATTTACATCAATATGATGAAATGTTGAACCATCATATTTATGAAGAGAAACTGCATCAAAGACAGGATTAAGATAAATTGCCCCAATACCAAGTCCTTTCAGATAATCAAGTTTCTTTATTATTCCCTGTATATCACCACCGTATCTTCTTAAAAAAAGATTCTCGCGGAATCTTCTGTTCGATTTTTTTCCCCATTCATTCTGTCCAAACCAGTTTGAAGTCCATCTAGAAATTTCCCAATCTTTGTTCATATAGCCGGAATGAATAAAAACTTTTTCCGCAACCGGATCATTTGTCATATCACCATTACAAAATCGTTCAGGAAAAATCTGGTACCACACTATTCCTTTTGCCCAATCAGGGAATTTCTTCTGCTGCAAATAAACTTGCCTTGTAAAAGAGAAAAAAATTATGATACAAAAAGTTATAAACTTAAAACAGGTCATAGCTCCAGCTCTTTTTTCATTGCAGCAAGAGAATCAATTATACTTACAGGTTTATAACCAAGTTCAGTTTCTGCTTTGAATATTATTAAACCAGAATTAAGTGGTCTTTTAGCAGGTTGTTTTAATTCTTCTGTTATAATCGGAATAACAAGCGATTTATCAAGTGAAAAGAAATCAGCAATCTTCATTGTAAATTCATAACGGTTAAGAAATTCTTTTCCAGCTATATTGTAAATGCCGCTCTTTCTGAATTCAACAACTTTACTAATTCCCTGTACCAGGTCATCAATGTAAGTAGGATTATTCACCTGATCTGTTACAATTCTGATATTTCTTTTTGCAATAAGTTCATTAAATACCCATCTTACAAAATCAGGTCGTCCTTTTGGAGCAATGCCGTACAAAACATTTGTTCTTAGTATTGTGAACATTATCCCGCTCATCAATAAAACATTTTCACTTGCAAGTTTTGTGCGACCGTAATAACCAAGAGGATTAGGTTTGTCAGTTTCGAGATAAGGACCTTTAATTCCGTCAAAAATGTAGTCAGTAGAAATATGAACCAGATGTGCATCAATCGTGCGTGTCATTTCAGCAATATATTCAACTGCTTTTACATTTAATTTCCATGCTTGCTCTCTCTCGGTTTCTGATTTATCAACATTAGTAAAAGCTGCGGCATTAATAATTACATCGGGGTAAAAGTCGAATACTATTTTTTTTACTTCTTCCCTTTTCGTAATATCAGCCTGAATATAATTGACATCATCATAAAATGATTCATCCTCAAACGAAGAACAAAGCAATTCCACGTTGCTGTTTTTTTGGTAGAATCTTGTAATTCTACAGCCAAGCATTCCATTAGAACCAAAAATAAGAATTCGCCTTTTAATTATATCGTTTGAAAACATCTTCTTTAATTGTTTCTAAATCTTTAACATCTTTATAAGTTGTAACACAAGCACCGGCAATATTTGCAAGTTTAATAGATTTTTCAATATTATTTTCTTTCAAGTAAGAATAAAAAAACACTGCTCCAAAAACATCACCGCAGCCAATTTTATTTACCACTTCAACGCTTACTGGTTCTTCATAAACAACATTTACAATATTGTTATTGCGAAAATACAATTTAGCTCCCGAATGTCCTTTTGTTACAATAAATATTTTGACCCCGGAGCATAAAATTTCTTCTGCTATTCTCTCTTCTTTTGTCTCATCAGTAAGAGTTGACATTTCATTTTCATTGACCTGTATAATATCAACTGCAGCAATCCATCTGTTAAATTCAGGAATCTTTCTAAAATTTCTTACATAATTTTCATCAATGCCGCGAGCAAGGCTATGCACATCAATATAGATTCTTCCTTTAAAATTTTCTCTGATTTTTTCCAGGTCATCAATTGATATATCAAAACCGGTAATCATATTAACAAAAATTCCATCAAACTGATTTAATTCCTCAAAACGAATATCGAGTTTATTTGTAAGATTCTCATATTTCTCGTGTCTTTCTTTATCTTCAAAGACTGTTAGATGAATAGATGGAATTGCTTCAACTTTAGAAAAATATTTTTGATTTATATCTTTGTATAAAAACTCAAATAGCCCGTAATTCTTTTCAGAGATACAAGTTGCCAAAAATATTTCATCCTCTTTTTCTTTAAAAAAATTCATTGCTGCAGCGGAATAAAAAATTCCCCCGGGTTTTACATTTTCCTGTTTCCCTCTGAACAGAATATGGTCTTCAACACTATGTCCAATTACTAATATTTTCACAATGGAATCTGTTTAAAACTAAAAACGATTTTTAATAGTTTAATATAAAAAGAATAATTATTTTTCTTTTGGTTAATCAAAACTTAAAGACAAATTAAACGGAAAAAATTTTATGAAAATAGGAATAACCTGCTACCCAACTTACGGCGGAAGCGGTGTAGTTGCTACTGAACTGGGAAAAGAACTGGCATTAAAAGGACACGAGGTGCATTTTATTAGTTATGCAGTTCCATTCAGACTTACTCATTACGTTGAAAATATTTTTTTTCATGAAGTTGAAACAAGTAATTATCCTTTGTTTGAATTCAATCTTTACAGCCTTGCCCTTGCAAGCAAAATGGTTGAAGTTGCTACTTTTGAAAATCTAGATTTGCTGCACGTTCATTATGCCATTCCTCATGCTACCAGCGCTTATCTTGCAAAACAAGTTCTTGCCAAACAAAAAAAATTAAAAGTTATTACAACTCTACACGGAACAGACATCACGCTGGTTGGACTTGAACCCTCATTCAATCACCTCGTCCGCTTCAGCATTGAACAAAGCGATGGTGTAACTGCTGTATCAAGATATCTTAAAGAAAAAACTTTAACAAATTATGATTTTGAAAAAGATATTGAAGTAATTCATAACTTTATTGATTCCGAAGTTTATAAACCAGCAAATGATTCTCCTCTAAAAAAGCATCTTGCTCCTAACGGAGAAAAAATTCTTGTCCACACTTCAAATTTCCGACAGGTAAAACGGGTACCCGATACAATTAAACTTTTTAGCACTATAGAAAAACAAATTCCATCAAAACTTGTTCTTGTCGGCGATGGACCTGACAGAAGTGAATGCGAAAAACTTTGCAGAGAACTAAACCTTTGTGGAAAAGTGATTTTTCTTGGAAAGCAGGAAGCATTAACTGATATTCTTACCGCTTCCGATTTGTTTTTAATTCCTTCTCAATCAGAAAGTTTTGGACTTGCTGCTCTTGAAGCAATGGCTTGCGGTCTTCCTGTTATTAGCTCAAGTGTGGGTGGACTTCCGGAATTAATCGTCCATAACAAGACGGGTTTCATTGCTGAAATTGGCGATGTTGATCGCATGGCAAAATATGCACTCGATTTACTTACTAACGAAAGAAAATACAAACGTTTTGCTGAAGACTCGCGAAACAGAGCTGTTACTCTCTTTGATAAAAGTGTAATTATTCCGAGATATGAAAAATTTTATGAAAAAATTTTAAGCGAGTAAATCTTGAACCAAAACTCTTCAAATGTCAGCGATAAAATTCTTAATTACCTTCAGGAGCTTTTTGGTAAAGAAGAAGTTGATAATTATTTACAATTCATCTCCCAAAACACAAACCAGTATATTCGTGTCAACAGGTTAAAAATTTCTGTCGATGATTTGCAAATACTATTAGAAAAAGATTATTCTATTTACACTGAAATAATTGAATCCATTCCCGGTGCATTAAAAATAATTTCTGATGAAAATAAACTATTAAGCAAAACGATTGAACACATTACCGGAAAATATTATATCCAAAGTCTTTCTTCAATGATTCCTCCTCTTGTTCTTTCTCCAACTTGTGATGATGTTGTTCTTGACCTTTGTTCAGCTCCCGGATCTAAAACTACTCAACTGTCTGAAATGATGAATAATAAAGGAACACTCGTCGCAAATGAAGTGCAAATGGATAGATTAAAATCGCTTGTTTATAATATTGACCGAATGAGCATTATTAATACCGGAATAATGCATACAAAAGGTGAGTGGCTTCAACAATATTATGAAAATTATTTTGATAAAATTCTTGTTGATGCTCCTTGCAGTGGTCTTGGTATTATTCAAAAAAAAGGAGAAGTAAGCAACTGGTGGTCAGTTGACAGAGTAAAAAATTTATCAGACTTACAATACAAGCTGCTTGTTTCTGCTGTTAAAATGTGTAAACCCGGAGGTGAGATTGTTTACTCAACCTGCACAATGACTGTAGAAGAAAATGAAATGGTGATTGATAAAGTTTGTTCAAAGTATCCGCTTGAAATTGTTCCTGTAGAAGTGCCAGTCAATTCAGTTAATGCTTTTACTTCTTTCAAAGATAATTCTTTCATTAAAGATTTGAACAAAGCAAAAAGAATTATTCCATGGAAAATAAATTCAGAAGGATTTTTTATTGTCAAGCTTAGAAAAACAGAATACACTCAACCTAATTCAGAAGTTAAAAAATTTACTCCTTCAATAACTTTTACTCCGCATAATAAACTTTCACAATTTTTTTCACAGCTAAGCGAAGAGTTTGGCATTAATGAAAATGTTTTCAAAAGTTACAAATACATAGTGAAAACAAATGACATTTTCTTTGTTGATGAAAACTGGTGTGATGATTATCCTGATAAGTTTACGCGTATTGGTATCAAGTTCGGCTCAATAGATAAAAACAAAAAGTTCATACTTCACACGAATGCTGTAGAGATTTTTCAAAAATATATTTCAAAAAAAATAATCACTCTTCAAGACAATAATGAACTAAAGAAATATCTTGAAGGTGGGATAATTAAAAGAGAAACCGAACTGAGAGGACAGGCAGTAATCAAATATAAAGATTCCATAATCGGAACGGCTGTAGTTTCAGATAACGGAATAAAGAGCCGATTTCCGCGAGCTAAAAGAACACAAGAAATATATAAAGATTAAATCAGGAACATTTATGGCTGTTAATATTCAAATCTTTGGAACAAAAAAATGTAAAGAAACACAAAAAGCAGAACGCTTTTTCAAAGAAAGAAGAATTCAATTTCACTTTCGCGATTTAACTGAAAAAGGAATTGCAAAAGGAGAACTTGATAACATTTCAAAAGTCTTTCCTGTTGAAGAATTGATTGACCGTGAAGGAACTCAATTCCGGAAGAGAAATCTTGCATATATGAGTTTTAACATAGAAGAAGAACTTCTTAACGATGCATTGCTTTTAAAAACACCGATTGTAAGAAACGGCAAAGAAGTTACAATTGGTTATCAACCTGAAGTGTGGAAAAAGTGGTTAAGTTAAAAGGTAATAAACAAAGGCAAAAACGAATATCAATTCATATTTAACACCTCATAATTAACAAAAACCCCTGTTTTTTTTCCATAATTATAGTTTTATTCTATATTATTATAGATTTATACTAAATAATATTCTAATATTCCCACATAATATCCTAATATTACTAAATTATATTCTAATATAACTATAATAGCTTCTTTTATATCAATATTAACTAATAATTTTACATTATTTATATCTAATATTAATATATTAAGAACTAATATTACTATATTTTTATCCAGTATTACAACTTTTGCATAGAATTTTACTAAAATATTTCTATATTACACATATAAATATTCAGTTTATGGAGATATTTTATGTTAAAATACAACTTTAAACGTCTTTTACAACTACGCGGTATTTCAAAACCACTTGCATTCTTAACAAATAAAGGTTTTAGCTACTCAGAAGCGTTTAATATTTCACACAATAAATTTATTGCACTAAAAATAAGTCAGATTGAAAAACTATGCAATCTTTTCAAATGCACTCCAAACGATCTTTTTGAGTGGACACCAAAAACTAAGGAAGAAGATAATCCCAACCATCCTTTATACTCCCTTAAACGAGATGAAGAAGAAAGCATAACAAAATCACTTAGCGAACTTCCTATAGAAATAATTCAACACTTAAAAAAAGTAATTGATGAGACAAAGAATAATTTAAATAAAAATGCCACCTGAATTCAAATGGCATTCATTCAACAATAAAACATTCTTTATTTAGCAGTCATAATACAATGCAAACTCATAAGGATGAGGTTGCAATGCCATCGGCTTAATTTCTTTTTCAAATTTATATTTAATCCACGTCTCTATTACATCAGGAGTGAATACATCACCCTTAAGTAAATAATTATGATCTTTTTCAAGTGCATTCATTGCTTCGTTTAAACTTCCCGGTGTTGAAGGAACATCTTTCAATTCTTCTGGCTCCATATCATAAATATCTTTATCCAGTGGCTCACCTGGGTTAATTCTGTTGATTATTCCATCCAGTCCCGCCATTAATATTGCCGAGAAAGCAAGATAAGGATTACTTGTTGCATCTGGACAGCGGAATTCAACGCGCTTGGTTTTGGGATTAGTTGAATACATCGGTATTCGTATAGCCGCACTCCTGTTTCGCATTGAATATGCAAGGTTTACCGGTGCTTCATAACCGGGCACCAATCGTTTGTAAGAGTTTGTTGTTGGATTAGTAAATGCAAGCAAAGAACCAGCGTGTCTTAACAACCCACCAATAAAATACAAACCCATTTCACTCAAGTTTGCATAGCCATTTCCATAAAATAATGGTTTTCCTTTTTTCCATAAAGAAGTATGAACGTGCATACCGCTTCCATTGTCACCAAAGATAGGTTTTGGCATATATGTAACAGTCTTGTTATTCATTTTAGCAGTGTTCTTAACAATGTACTTAAACATCAGCAGCTGATCTGCAGCTTTAAGCAAAGGCTGAAAACGCAAATCTATCTCGCATTGTCCACCGCTGGCAACTTCATGATGTTGTGCTTCTACAGGAATACCGCAATTCATTAGGTTAATTACCATCTCATTTCTTAAATCATTCAACGCATCAGTTGGTGGAACGGGAAAATATCCTTCCTTGTAACGAATCTTATTACCAAGATTTGGATTTTCTTCTCTGCCGCTGTTCCATTTCCCTTCAACAGAATCAACATAATAGAAACTTCCATTCGGTTCAGAATCGAAACGAACATCATCAAAAACAAAAAATTCAGCTTCAGGACCGTAATAAGCTGTATCTGCAATACCGGTTAACTTCAAATAAGCTTCAGCTTTTTGTGCAATATTTCTTGGGCAACGGGAATATTTTTCTCTCGTTGCAGGTTCATAAACATCGCAAATAAGACTAATGGTAGGTGCTTTAATAAAAGGGTCAACGAACATCGTTTCAGGATCAGGAATGATTAACATATCACTTTCATTAATTGCTTTCCATCCTCGAATAGATGAGCCATCAAAACCATAACCATTTTCAAATGAACTTTCGTTTAGTTCAGTAACTGGAACGGAGAAATGCTGCCACTGTCCCGGAAAATCCATGAACTTCAAATCAAGAAATAATATCTTATTATCTTTAACATACTTTAACACTTTTGTAATTGCAGAAGAATTTTTTGCCATAACACTTTTCCTTTTTAATAATTAATAAATTCACTTTCCTCAAGTCGAGTACAAAAAAAGATCACCAAATAAAACTAATTTCAGATAGACAGAGAGTTTGTCTCTTTAATTGTAGAGAGGACAAAGTATGTTTTTGTACTCAACACACCAGGCCAGCCCTGGATTTCTCCAAGCAAAGTTTCCAGGTCTTCAGAATTTTTAGCAATAACTTTTAAGATGTGAGAACCTTCTCCAAGCACTGAATGACATTCAAGAATCATTGGATGTTTTTCAACTTTTCCAACAAGTTGTTTATAATGTTTCGATGATTCCATTATCACCATTACAAAAGCCATAATATCATAACCAAAAGCTTTTTTATTCAAACGAACTGTATAACCTTCTATGATACCTTTCTCTTCAAGCTTATTCAGTCTTTCGCTCACTGAAGGAATTGAAAGCCCTATTTCCTCGGCTATTTGACTTCTTTTAGTTCTTCCCTGCTGCTGTAAAAGGGATAGAATTTTAGTATCTAAGTTATCTAACATATTTTTCCTTATTTATTTAGGTTAATTTATTTTCTTATTGTTAATATAAAGGCATTTGCTCTTTTTTGCAAGAATATTTTCTAAATCTTTAGCATTATACAAAAAGATTTTGCTTACCATTATATTTACTATGAAGAAAAAATTAATTATGCGAATTACAGACAGAACAGAAATTAAAAAAATACTTGTAATAAGTATAAAGTACCTAGGTGACCTGGTTGTACAGACGCCAGCTTTCAAATCGTTAAGAGCAGCTTATCCAGATGCGAGAATTATATTAATGCTGAGGAAAGAGTTTCAAAGTCTTTTTTACAACTCTCCTCTGTTTGATTATTTAATACCTGTTGACTTTACAATTAAGAACTTAAAAGGATTAGCAAGATTAAAAGAAGAAAAAAAAATCGTTAGCCTATTAAGGTCATATAAATTTGATGCTGTAATAAATATGCAGGCTGGTGATCGTTACACTTTATGGGCGTGGTTATCAGGAGCTAAGTATCGAATTGCACCGCAAAAACAAAGTCTGCATTATTTAAATAATATTAATGTAAATGTCGAAGAAGATACTATAAGTTATCTCGATTATTATCTAAAAATAATTGAAGCATTTGATATACCAGCAATTACAAGAGAAACTGAGATTTATATTAATGACGCTTATCGTGAATGGGCAATAAAATTTTTTAACGATAATAATCTGCAAAATAAGATAGTAATCGGAATTCATCCCGGTGCAAGTATGAGAAGTAAGATGTGGCACTGGAAAAATTATTCTGCATTGATTGATCAATTAAGCATTCATCAAAAAGTTAAAATAATTTTATTCTGCGGACCTAAAGAAAAAGAAATTGTTTCGCATATATTAAATTCATTTACTAATCCGCTTATTGTAGCTGATACTTCTGATGACATAAATAAGCTTTCTGCATTAATGACAAAATGTAGTTTATGTTTGACTAATGATTCGGCAGCACGCCACTTATCTGTTGCGGTTAAAACAACAACCCTATCATTAATTCCTGCTGATTATGTTAAATGCTGGGATTTTTATTCCGAGAAAAACAAACATTACAGTTTAATTGGTAAACGGGTTTTGTCGGAAAAAGAGAATAAATCTTATCTTGATGGAATTACAGTAGAAAGTGTACATCAAAAAATAAAGGAACTATTACAATTATGAATATTGAACCATCATCTATAAAAAATATATTGATTATTAAATGGGGTGCGCTGGGAGATATGGTGGCTTCTACGCCTGCAATTAAAGCTATCAGGTTAAATTATCCTGAAGCTAAAATCTACTTGTTAACGAATAAACTTATGTCGCAGATTGTTCATGCTAAAAGTATTGTTGATGAATTAATTATTAATGAAAACATTGATGACCGTGGAATAAAAGGAATTTTTGCTCTGATTAAAACAATTTTACAATTACAAAGAAAAAGAATAGATGTTGTTTTCAATTTAAGATGGACTTCTGATCGTTGTGCTGTTATTGCAAGGTTATGTGGAGCAAAATATCGAGTTGGTGCTGGTCCGAAAGGAATGATGAAGTTTTATAACATCCCTGTAAATCATCCTGCAGGAAGGTATCATGAAATAAACCGAAATCTTGATTTTGTTAAAGCACTAGGAAATAAAGCGGAAGATACAACTCCTTATATTTTTATTAGCAAGGAAGATTCTTCATTTGCAGACTCTTTTTTCAAGCTCAATAATCTTGATAAAGATACTTCGATATGCATTCATCCTGGTGCAAGCAAACCAAATCGTGCCTGGCTTCCGGAAAGATATGCTGAAATTGCAAAACGAATAACAACAGAATTAAATGCGAACATCATAATTACCTGGGGAAAGAACGAACGAGAAATCGCAAACATCGTAAAAGATAATAATTCAAATGTAATCATAGCTCCAATGACAAAAACAGTTGGACAACTCGCTGCTTTAATTTCTAATTGTAAAATGTTTATTTCAAACTGCACAGGTCCAATGAACGTAGCAGTTGCAGTAAAAACTCCGGTAATTGCATTACTCGGTTCCTCAGATCCAACAGATTGGGGACCGTATGGCGATATTCACAGAATAATAAAATCCCCTTTGCAACTTGAACATTATTCAGATGAAACTGAAAGACAAGCCTTTGAATCTATTGATATAGAAGTCGTTTGGAATTTGGTCAAGGAAAGATGGATAGAATTAAAAAAATAAAATTTATTCTAACGGGTTAGTAGTTTTCTCCTTCTTTCTGTTATAAGTCTTTTTTGATGTAATTACTTTTGGTTTTTGCTTCGGAAGAGGAATTCGTTTTTTCTTTTTTTCAATTTTAATTTTTTGTTTCATAAAAAGGAATGGAGGACTAAAATATTTAATCCTCCTAAAATATTTTATACATTTATATTTTTTCTGCCAATGCTGAAATACTTAAATCCTTCTTCCTGCATTTTCTCCTGAGAAAAGATATTCCTTCCATCAAAAATAAGAAGGTCTTTTAACCCGCTCTTTAATCTTTCAAAATCAGGATTCCTGAATTCGTTCCATTCCGTAAGTATCAGTAAAGCATCTGCATCAATCAAAGCATCATATTCATTTTCTGCATAACGGATTTTATCGTTAAAGAAATATTTTGATGTTTCATTTGCAGCAGGATCATAAGCGGAAACTGAAGCACCCAATTTTAGTAATTCATTAATGATTATAATTGAAGGAGCTTCACGCATATCATCAGTGTTTGGTTTGAATGCCAATCCCCACACAGCAAATTTTTTACCTTTAAGATTTTTTCCAAAATAACTAGTCACTTTATCAACCAACTTAAGCTTTTGTGCTTTATTTACCTTATCAACCACTTCAAGAATTTTCATTGGTGAATTATTTTCTTCAGCAGTTTTAATAAGTGCATTCACATCTTTTGGAAAACATGAACCGCCATAACCAATACCCGGGAACAAAAATCTTTTTCCAATTCTTGAATCAGTTCCCATTCCTTTACGAATCAATTCGACATTTGCTCCTACCTTTTCACAGAAGTTTGCAAGTTCATTCATATATGTAATTCGCATCGCCAGATAAGAATTTGAAGCATACTTAGTGACTTCTGCACTTTTAGTATCCATCTCAAGAATCGGGTTTCCCTGTCTTACGAAAGGTTCATACAAAGTACGCATTTTTTCTAAAGCTTTCTTTGATTCTGCACCTATTACAATTCTGTCAGGTTTCATAAAATCTTCTACAGCAAATCCTTCTCGTAAAAATTCCGGATTAGAAACAACCTCATAATTCTTTAGTGAGTGTTCATCTAATATTTCTCTAACCTTTTGACCAGTACCAACAGGCACAGTACTTTTATTTACAATTATTTTATATTCTTTATCCCCAGCATCTGATAAAATTTTTCCAATATCATCAGCAACCTTCATAACATATTGTAAATCGGCAGAGCCATCTTCCCCCTGTGGAGTCGGCAGGCATAAGAAAATAATTTCACCTTTTAAAACAGCAGCTTTAAGATCATTAGTAAATTCAAGTCTTTTTTTAGCAATGTTTCTGTAAAATAATACATCAAGCCCGGGTTCATAAATAGTTATTTCTGCATTCTGAAGTTTTTTTAATTTTTCAGGATTGTTATCAACGCAAACGACATTATTTCCCATTTCTGCAAAACAAGTTCCGGAAACCAACCCGACATAACCTGTTCCAATAACTGCAATATTCATTTATTCTCCAAGAATTAGTTTTTTCGTATTCAAAAATAATTAAACTAAACAGATTAAGAAATGATTCAAACCTCATCAATTTTTACAGGTTTAACATTCCATATTTTTTTAGCATATTCTTTAATAGATCGATCGCTCGAAAATTTAGAAATTCTTGCGACATTAATAATTGATTTTTTTGTCCATTCATCTTTATTAAGATATAGTGCATTTACTTTATCCTGAGTTTGAATATAAGATTCATAATCGGCAAACAAGCAGTAGTAATCAATTTCCATTAAACCCTGAATCAATGGTTGAAATATTCCAACATCAAATTTGCTGAAGTGATTATTTGTAATCATATCTATTACCCTTCTTAGCTCATAATTCTTCTGATAATATTCAAATGGATTATAGCCGCCGCTTTTTAGTTTTCTTATTTCATCAGCAAGTAAACCGAAAATAAAAATATTATCATCACCAATTTCTTCACGCATCTCAACATTCGCTCCATCCATTGTGCCAATGGTTAAAGCACCATTCAGAGCGAATTTCATATTGCCGGTTCCCGATGCTTCAAACCCTGCTGTAGAAATTTGTTCTGATAAATCACTTGCAGGAATAATTCGTTCGGCAAGAGTGACAGAGTAATTTTTAAGGAAAAATACTTTTAAACGATCACCTACTACTTTATCATTATTAATAACTGAAGCCACGTTATTAATCAATTTAATTACAAGTTTTGCCTGGTAATATGCCGGAGCAGCTTTACCCGCAAATATAACTGTACGAGGGACAAAATCTCCTGAAGGATTGTCTTTAATCCTGTTGTACAAAGTAATAACGTGCAAAATGTTTAGCAACTGACGTTTATATTCGTGAAAGCGTTTTACCTGTACATCAAATAAAGACTCGGGGTTAACTGTTATTTCAAATTCCTTTTCGATATAATTGATAAGGATTTTTTTGTTTAACCATTTTGCTCCCCGCCAGTTTTCAAGGAATTCATCATCGTTAATATATTTTTCTATTCCTTTTATTTTTGATAAATCTTTTATCCATTCATCTCCGATCTTATCCGTAATTAATTGAGATAAAAACGGGTTTGCCGTTTTTAACCATCTTCGTGGAGTAATACCATTAGTTACATTTTTAAACTTGCCGGGGAATATTTTATTGAAATGAGGAAAGATAATTTCTTTCAGAATATCTGTATGTAATGCAGCAACTCCATTAACGGAATGAGATCCAATAATTGCCAGATGAGCCATTTTAACTTTTTTATTATCACCTTCACGAATTATTGATAAATCAGCTATAACATTATCATCCTTTGTATAGTGTTTCTTCACATATTCCAGGAAACGATGATTTATTTCATAAATTATCTGAAGATGTCTCGGAAGCAGTTGTTCAAAAATAGATACAGACCATTCTTCAAGAGCTTCCGGTACAACAGTATGATTGGTATATGCAAAAGTTTTTGTTGTAATATCCCAGGCTTCTTCCCATTCTATGTTTTCTTCATCTAAAAGAATACGCATTAATTCAGGAATTGCAACCACTGGATGAGTATCATTTAATTGAATTGCATTTTTTTCTGCAAACAGTTCAAATGTTTTATGATTGATTTTATACTTCCGAATTATATCCTGCAAAGTTGCCGATACGAAAAAATATTGTTGCTTCAATCGTAAAAATTTTCCTTGTGTCACAGTGTCATTTGGATATAAGACTTTTGAAATGTTTTCGGAATTATTTTTACTTTCTACTGCGGCAAGATATTGACCTGTATTGAATTCCTGGAAACCAAATTCTTTAGTGGCTTTTGCCTGCCACAGTCTAAGATTATTTACTGTATTGGTTCTATAACCAGGAACCGGAACATCATACCCTACAGCAAGCACATCATCTGTATCAACCCAGCTAAAATGAATTCGTCCTTTTTCATCCTGTTTCAACTCAACTCTTCCACCAAACTTAACACGAAATTGTAATTCTCTTCTGAATATTTCCCAAGGATTTCCATAACTAAGCCAGTTATCGGGTAATTCTATTTGCCAGCCATTTTGAATATCCTGTTTAAAAATCCCGTACTCATATCTTATTCCATAACCAAAAGCTGGTAATTCGCAAGTTGCCATTGAATCGAGAAAGCAGGCGGCAAGTCTTCCGAGACCGCCATTACCAAGTCCCATATCTTCTTCAAGATCTCTTATTTCTTCAAG
Source organism: uncultured Ignavibacteriaceae bacterium (assembly GCA_964596145.1). GTDB lineage: Bacteria > Bacteroidota > Ignavibacteria > Ignavibacteriales > Ignavibacteriaceae > CAZHVS01. Next base: position 4,426 of record CAZQSR010000016.1, on the reverse strand, counting down.
CGAATATCCTTCCTGTTCAAGAATGCTGTAACATTCATTATAATAATCCATGTTGATTAAAGCATTTCCAAGAAGTCTTCCCATTAAAAATTCCAGAGAAAGATAATAGACTCTTTTTACGTCTTCTTCTTTATACTTTTGTTGTGTACGCAGCCATTTTCGCACAAGTCTATCGCGAATTGACATTGATAGTGAATAATAAACATCGGTTGGAGCTACGGTAATTTTATCCTTTACAAGAATAAACTCAAGATGTTCAGCGAACTGGTTTGATAATGAATAACTTTCCAGTTTTTCAGAATCTGTAAAGAAAACTGATTTGTTATTTTTTTTCATATTACCACTCCTTCAAGTTGATGAATTAAAAAAGAAAATCTTTTTCTATGTCTTTAAACTTTTTACCTGACAAATCTTTTTCAGATAGAATCGGTAAGTCTGTATTCCAGTCAATTTTTAAATCCGGATCATTAAACAAAATACACCTTTCACTTGCTTTATTGTAATATGCTGTACATTTATAATGGAAAATTGCTTCAGAAGAAAGTACAGAGAATCCATGTGCAAAACCAGCAGGTATATAAATCTGTAAATTGTTTTCGTCTGATAATTCTATTGCTAAATACTTTCCAAAAGTAGGTGAGCCAAATCGTATATCAACAGCAACATCAAGAACTTTACCATAAATCACCTGACACAGTTTCCCTTGTGCAAACGGACTTACCTGATAATGCAGACCACGAATTGTATTTTTTTGACTTTTGGAAAAATTATCCTGAACAAATTCTGAAGGAATTTGAAACTCTTCAAATCTTTTAAGATGATAAGATTCATAAAAAAATCCCCTTGAATCTTTAAATATTCCCGGTTTAATAACCAGAATTCCATTCAAATGTTTATTAATTATTTCCATGATTAACCTGCCGATGTTTCTAAAAGAACTTTTTCAAGATATTCCCTGTACTTGCACTTAGGGATTGAATTTATTAAAGTAACAAATCCATCTTTCGAAATAAATTTCATATGATATGCAACTTCTTCAATACAGCCTACTTTTAATCCCTGTCTGTCTTCTATTGTTCCAAAAAAATTTGATGCTTGCAGCAAAGCTTCTGGTGTACCTGTATCAAGCCATGCAACTCCACGACCTATTTTTTCTACTCTTAGTTTTTCTCTTTTAAGATATTCAATATTAACATCAGTAATTTCAAGTTCTCCTCGTGCTGATGGTCTCAAATTTTTACTGATATTCACAACTTCATTATCATAAATATATAAACCCGGAACAGCAAAATTAGACTTTGGTTTTACCGGTTTTTCTTCAATAGAAATCGCCAAGCCCTCTTTATTGAATTCAACCACACCATATCTTTCCGGATCATTCACACGGTAACCAAAAATTGTTGCACCCGATTTATTTTGCAAACCTGCATAAAAGAAATCGAGGTAACCATAAAAGATATTATCTCCAAGAATTAAAGTAACCGGATCATCTTTAATAAATTTTTCACCAATAATAAAACTTTCTGCAATGCCATTAGGAGCTTTTTGTACAGCATATTCAATGTTGATTCCAAGGTGCTTTCCATCAGCAAAAAGTTTTTTATAATGTGGAATTGTTTCATCGTTCGATATTATAAGTATATCTTTAATTCCACCCAGCATTAAGACTGACAGCGGATAATAAATTAGCGGCTTATCATAAATTAATGTGAGTTGTTTACTATAAATTTGTGAGACCGGGTAAAGTCTGGAACCTGATCCACCAGCTAAAATTATTCCTTTCATCTAACTCCTAATATTTTTGATTTTGATGCCATTTCCAGGCAGTATCAATAATTTGTTCAATTTCATACTGTGGCCGCCAATCGAGTAATTGTTTGGCTTTTTTATTATCCGCAACAAGCACTGAAGGATCTCCTTCTCGTCTTGGTGCTATTTTCTTCTTTATTTTTTTCCCTGTTATTCTTTCAGCAATTTCAATTATTTCTAAAACAGAATTTCCCTTGCCCGTGCCAAGGTTCAGCATTACAGAGTCATTTCCTCTAATAAGATATTCAAGAGCTTTTACATGTGCTGTTGCAAGGTCATCAACATGAATATAATCTCTTACACAAGTTCCATCAGTTGTTGAATAGTCATTACCATAAATTTTTATTTCTGCTAGTTCTCCAATTGCAGTTTTTAACACAAGTGGAATAAGATGAGTTTCGGGGTTATGACTTTCTCCAATATCTCCAGACGGAGAAGCACCCGCAGCATTAAAATATCTTAAAGCAACTGATTTGATCCCGTAGGCACTGCCATAATCTTTTAATGCATTTTCAATTATAAGTTTAGTTTTTCCATATGGATTTATTGGTTTGTCTGGCTCTTCTTCTGAGATTGGAATTGCGTCAGGATTACCATAAATTGTGCAAGTTGAAGAGAAAACAAAATTTTTAATTTCAAATTTTTTAACAGCATTTAAAAGATTCAAAGCACCTGCAACATTATTCGAATAATACTTTTGGGGGGTTTCAACAGATTCACCCACAAGAGCAAAGGCAGCAAAATGAATAACTGCATCCGGTTGATGTTTCTCTAAAATTGATTCAACTAATGCTGCTTCTAAAAGATCTGCCTTTTCAAAAACAGCAAATGGTGGAACCGATTCGATATGACCAGTTGAAAGATTGTCAAGAATTATTACTTCGTAATTTTTCTGATTTAAAACTCTGACAACATGAGAACCTATATAACCGGCTCCACCAGTGACTAAAATTTTCATTTATTACTTTACTTATGCTGTAGTTTGGGTATCAGGAACAAATGTTCTTGTTGCAAGTTCTCTGTCCAGCATAAAAAGACCACTTCTGTTGTCAGCAATCATTTTTAAGTCTTCCAGAATTTTTACAACATTCGCTTCTTCTTCAACCTGTTCCGTAACAAACCAATTTAAAAAAGTTACAGTTGCGTGATCTCTTTCCTGTACTGCTAAATCAACAAGGTCGTTAATTAGACCCGTAATTTTTTGTTCATGGTTTAACGTGTCTTCGTAGACTTCAATTGTTGAATTCCATTCTGTTTTTGGTTCATCAATTTTTAATAATTTTACTTTTCCTCCTTTTTGAAGAATGTATGCATAGAATTTCATTGCGTGAAGATTTTCTTCCTGGTATTGAACTTTCATCCAGTTAGCAAATCCGGAAAGATTTTTTGATTCAAAATATGCAGACATTGACAAATACAAATAAGAAGAATACAATTCTTCATTCAGATGTTTATTAAGTGCTTTTTCCATTTTTTCTGATAACATATCCAAACCTTTCAATAAATTGATTTAATTAATGCTTAAAACTAATAAAATAGTCTATTCGCAGCAAGTGCAGTTAAATTAGTTCGAAAGTTTTAGAAAGATATTTATCAGAATTAAAATCACATTCACTAATTAGCTACTTGTTTATAAATTTGCCTTTCATTAGTTTACTAATATAATAAGGAAGAATTATTAAAGGATTGTGCTATGAATAATCATTTACTAATTGTTATTTGTTTTGTAGTTAATCTCTTACTTAGTCAATCAATCTTCCCACAAACCGATTATACAAGAACAGATAAAAATCTCCAATTCGGAGATGAGTCCGATGCTATTAAAATTAATGACGTAACTCCTGCAAGCTGGCAATGGCAAAATCCAATTCCACAAGGAAATGATCTCTGCCATGTAACAATGGTTGGTGATAATATTGCTTATATTTATGGCGTTAGAGGTACTTTTCTTAAAACAATTGATTACGGCAAAACATGGTATGTTCAACACTATACTTCAGGTTCAGTTAATTTAGGAACTGGTGGTACTTTTTATGGCACTACAACAGGGATGATACTTGGAAGCAATAAAAATCTGTCTTATACAACTGACCAGGGAAAAACATGGAGAGCTCCGTTAAAAGGAATTCCCCCTTCGGTTAATGCATTTACTACTTTTTATGATGCAGCTTATTACAATACAAAAACAGTTGTAATGGTAGGCAGATATTCTTACCTACACACTTATTATAACTATATTCTTGGCAGTAATAATGGTGGCAGTACCTGGACTATCCTTCTTGAAGGCAGCGGGAATTATGTTTCTGGTGTTGCGTATGCAGGCACTACTATAGTCGTGGTTGGTGGAAGTGGTCTTATTATGTATTCAACCAATGCAGGTTCAAGTTGGACTACTTTGGATTATGGCTCTTTCGGTTTTACTGATGTTTGCTTCCCTTCTTCCACTATTGGTTATGCAGTAGGAACTGGAGGAAATATTTGGAAAACAACAAATGGAGGAACAAGCTGGACACAACAAACAAGTGGAGTAACTGAGTCTTTATATGGAGTACATTTTTATAGTACTACTTATGGAATGGCTTGTGGAAATAACGGAACAATCCTGAAAACTACTAAT
>CAZQSR010000015.1:22476-31020 GCA_964596145.1 uncultured Ignavibacteriaceae bacterium | reverse complement strand
AATGAGGAAATTAAAAATTTAAAGATAGATGTTCCCGAAGGTGTTACTTTTGATCCGAATGCTTCTTATACAAACAAAGCAGAGCATCAGAAGAAAATTGATGCGATAATAAGTGAAAGAACATCTCAGGAAGAAATAGATAAACTTTTCGGATAATACTATGGATAACGAACAAACTTACGCACTGCTTCGCGACCCCGATATGAAAGAAATTTTTGAGAGTTTTATTGTTGAAACGAAAGAAATTCTTGAGGGTCTTGATCTCGACTTGGTAGAATTAGAAAATCATTCTGATGATGCCGATTTATTAAATAAAATATTTCGTGCTTTTCATACGGTTAAAGGAACCTCTGGTTTTCTTGGATTAAATAAGATGACAAAGCTAACACACCGATGTGAAGATATTCTAAATAAACTTCGAAAAGGGGAAGCTCATCTTAATGAAGAAATTATGGAAGGAATTCTTCATTCATACGACAACCTTAAAGCTTTGCTAAATGTAATTGAAACTCAATTGAACGAAGATCTTGATGTTGAAGGAGTTATCGTTGAACTTGAAAAAATAATTCAAACGCTCGATAAAAAAGAATCAAAAACAGATACAAGCCCTGAAGCACAAAGAACTGAACCTAGTACAGTATCGGAACCTCAGGAACTAATTCAAACAGTTGATATTCCAAATGAAACAGTTTCGATTGATATTCCTTCGGTTACACAAGCAACGGAGCAGATCCAAGCACAACAGCAAAAAACACAAGTTCAAAATGTTAATAAAAAAGGAGATAACACAATCAGAGTTGATGTAGATCGGCTTGATGAACTCGTTAATATTGTTTCTGAACTGGTGCTGGGAAGAAACCGTTTAATGCAGGTTTATATTGATGCTGCTATGCAGCACGAAGGGACTAAACTTGTTAAGGACTTGGCTGAAACTTCCAGGCAGATTGATTTGATGACAACAGAACTTCAGCTTGCCGTGATGAAAACAAGAATGATTAAAATTGCAAAAGTTTTTAATAAGTATCCACGTTTGGTAAGGGATTTAAGCAAAGAATCAGGAAAAGAAATTGATTTATTTATTTCTGGCGAGGAAACTGAACTTGACAAAACGTTAATTGAAGAAATAAATGACCCGCTTGTACATCTTATTAGAAATTCGATTGATCATGGAATTGAAACTCCTGAAGTGCGCGTAAAAAAAGGAAAAAATCCACGAGGAAAAATTTCTCTTTCTGCCGAGCATGAAGGAAATAATATTTTAATTACAATTGAAGATGATGGAAAAGGTATTGACCCGGATGTAATTAAAGAAAAAGCAATCAGTAAGGGATTAATTTCAAGAGAAAGAGCGAATGATTTATCGCGACAGGAAGTATATAACTTATTGTTTTTGCCTGGTTTTTCGACAGCTGAAAAAGTGACAAATATTTCTGGACGCGGTGTAGGAATGGATGTTGTAAAAACCAATGTCATGAAATTGCGGGGAATAATTAATATTGAATCGGTGGTTAATCAGGGTACTAAAATTATTATAAAACTTCCACTAACTCTTGCAATCATTCAGGGTTTGCTTGTTGGTGTTGGTGAAGAAGTAGTAATAATTCCTCTTAATTCAGTTATTGAAGTTGTTCGTGTTCATCGTGAACAAATTTCTACAATCAACCAGAAAGAGGTTATAAAACTAAGAGATTCTGTACTGCCGTTGCTGGATATTGATTCGCTGCTTTATCGTAAATATAGTGAAGATGAAAATTCTATCTGGCAATATGTTGTAATTGTTGGTATAGCTGAAAAAACATTTGGAATAAAAGTAGATAATTTACTTGGTCAACGTGAGGTAGTTATTAAATCACTTGGCAATTATCTTGGAACAATTGAAGGAATTGCAGGCTCAACTATTATGGGTGATGGAAGAGTTCTTGTAATTCTTGATTTGGCTGGATTATTAAATAAAATCAGAGCAATGCAGTGAGTAAAATAAGAGTATTAATTGTTGATGATTCTGCTTTCATGCGGAAGTCTCTTTCTATTATGCTTACTTCGGATCCCGAAATTGAAATAGTCGGAACGGCAAAAGATGGAGAAGAAGGGATTGACCTAGTAAAGAAACTTCAACCGGATTTGGTTACTCTCGATATTGAGATGCCGAAGTTAGATGGACTTTCAGCACTAAAGAGGATAATGAGCGAATGCCCCACCGATGTAATAATGGTAAGCTCTCTTACTTCAGAAGGTGCTGAAGCTACAATGAAAGCACTGGAACTTGGTGCTGTTGATTTTATTCCAAAAGAAATGTCTTTTGTTAATGTAAACATTGTAAAAATAAAAGAAGACTTAATAAAAAAAGTTAAAACAATTGTTAAGCAGAAAACTTTAAAATCGCGACTTAGCAGAATACTTTCTTACACTAATAAATTAACAGCTGACCAGGCAAAGAAAATTACTTTTGTTTCAACTCCGCTTAAAATACCGACATTAAATTTCAGAGCAATTGCTCTTGGTATTTCCACTGGAGGACCTTTATCTCTTCAAAAAGTTATTCCTAAAATAAGCTCAAAATTAAATTGTCCAATGTTTATCGTTCAACACATGCCGCCCAAGTTTACAAAATCTTTAGCAGAAAGATTAAATGGAATGAGTTCAGTTGAAGTTAAAGAAGCTGAAGATGGTGAACAGGTAAAACAAGGAGTTGTTTATATTGCTCCAGGCGGATATCATATGTTTGTTGAAAATAAATCAATAGGAAATATTCGCATAAGAATTTCCGAAGAACCTTCGAACACTTTGCATCGTCCCGCTGTTGATGTTATGATGAAATCTGTAATCAATGTTTATGGGAAAAATACTCTTGGAGTAATTATGACCGGTATGGGCAAAGATGGTTATGAAGCTATAAAAGACCTCAAGCTTCTGGGAGGATATTCGATAGCTCAGGATGAGGAGACTTGCGTTGTTTATGGTATGCCAAAAGCAGTTGTAGATGCAGGACTTGCAGATGCAGTATTGCCTCTGGAAAAAATTTCTGAATCAATAAACAGGTTAGTGCTAAATGAAAGATAATTTTAATCCTATACTTTATTCTGAAGTTTCTTACCGCGATAATGGTAAAAAGAAAAACGTAATTAAAGCAAAACAGGCAAATCTTAAAGATTCTGTCAGCATTGCGGTTGAAGAAGAAAGCGTAGAAGGAGTAAAAATAATCCTTAAAAAAGATAAAGATGAGAACATTAAAGAAATCAAATTTGTCTGCTCTTGCGGAGAGACAAAATCAATTATTCTGGATTACAATGAATGAAGAATAATTACCAACTGCACAATTTTAGCCACTAATTTCTTCAAATTATTTCCACTCTGTTCAAAAATCAATAAAAAGCTTATGGCATTGCATTTGAAATTCTTTTATAAAAAAAGAATTATAAATAATGCCGCAATCAACAATAAACGTACTTGAAAAACTTATCGGATATACTTCGCTTAGGCAGAAAGTAATAGCTAAGAATATTGCTAATGTCAATACTGTTGGATACCAGAAAGAAGATGTAAAATTTAACGAACTTCTTCAACAGGGATTGAATGTCAATATGCAGGTTACCAATACAAAACATTTTAACCGTGGTCTTGATGGTAACGAAACCTCATCTGAATTTACAGTTGTTAAAGATCAAAGCCAGGATATGGTTTCCGGATTTAATAATGTTGAAATAGATAAAGAAATGGCAGACCTTGCAGAAAATGCAATATTATTCAAGTTTGCTGCTCGTAAATTAAACTCATATTTCAAGAACCTTCAGGATGTAATTAGAGGAGGAGGAAGATCATGAAAATTGGAGATAACTTTTTAAGTTTCCAGATTAGCTCTAAAGGAATGAGCGTGCAGAGAAAAAAAATGGATCTTATTGCTGAGAATATTGCAAATACAGAAACCACAAAAATGCCGGATGGACTTCCATACAGAAGAAAAACCCTGCAGGTTTCTTCAACTCAAGGAGCAAACAATGGAATCCAGGAAGTCAGCAACCAGCTTCAATTAAAAACTACCAGCGAAAATCATTTTTCAACAGAAATGGCAAATTTTCTAGGCGATAAAAAAGTTGATTACGGAATTAATTCTAAAGAAGTAATTGATGAAACGTTGGGACAAAAAGTTTATATGCCTGATCATCCGGATGCGGATGAAAAGGGATTTGTTCAAATGCCTAATGTTAACGTTGTTACAGAAATGGTCGATATGATTACTGCAACAAGAAGTTATGAAGCAAATCTTACCGCTTTCAATTCTGCAAAACAAATAGCAAAAGATTCACTGGATATATAATATGAAAATAACAAACAATAGTATCGGAAATTATTCCCTTTATTCTATTAACAAACCTTTAGAAACGACAAGCATTTCTGCTGAAGCAGTTTCGAAAGAGGAAAAAATTTTTTTTGTAAAAATGTATCCACAAAACAAAACTGAAATTATGGATTATCATTTTTATCAACGTACCGGAAAAATGTCCGGTGTTGGTTTGGGTTCAATGTTTGATAAGAGAGGTTAGAATGAATATTAATGAAATAGGAAAATCATTCGTTTCAATTTTTCCGCAAAAAGAAATGGAAAAACCTAACCAAACTCCTTTTGGAGAAGTATTTACTGATTTTGTAAAACAGGTTAACGCTGATCAACAGCAATCTAATCTTATGTTAAATGATTTTGTTGAAGGTAAGGGTGTTGAAATGCACGAAGTTATGATTGCTGGTGAAAAAGCAAAAACAAGTCTTGATCTTCTTATGGAAATAAGAAATAAAACAATTGATATGTACAAAGAATTAACGAGAATGCAATAGCCGTGGAACCAAATAAAAATTATATTAAAAGTGTAGTTGAATTATTTAACCGCCTGACAATTAAACAAAGAATGTTAATTGGCGGAATCATTGTTGGCAGCATTGTCTTTTTAATTTTTATAATGTTTATATTAAATGAACCAAGTTATGCTGTCCTGTATTCAAATCTATCTCAGGAAGATGCTTCAAAAGTAGTTGAACAGCTTACCGCACAGAAAATTCCTTATAAAATTGAAGACAATGGTCAATCAATTAGAATTCCAAAAGACAAAGTATATGAAATGAGACTTTCTTTAGCTGGCAAGGGAATTCCAAATTCGGGTGTGGTCGGTTACGAAATCTTTGATAAGAACACAATGGGTATGTCAGAGTTCATGCAAAAACTTAGCTATAAAAGAGCTCTTGAAGGTGAACTTGCAAGAACCATTATGGAACAAAAAGGAATTGAAGTTGCAAGGGTTCACATTGTTGTTCCGCAGAAATCTGTATTTAAAGATGAGCAAAAAGAACCAACGGCTTCAGTTGTATTAAAACTATCCGGCAATTACGATTTAACTCAGGGAAATGTAACTGCAATTGCTAATCTTGTAGCAAGCAGTGTAGAGGGTTTGAAACCATCAAAGGTTACCATAGTCGATTCAAAAGGAAAATTGCTTTCACAAAATTCTGAAGAAAATTCTCTTGGTGTAATTACTTCAAAGCAATATGAATTAAAAAATAATGTTGAAAACTACCTGGCAAATAAAGCTCAAAGCCTTCTTGATAATGTGCTTGGATTTGGCAATGCTATGGTTAAAGTAAATGTTGATTTAAATTTTAACCAGGTTGAAAAACAGATTGAAAGCTTTGATCCGGAATCACAGGTTGCTATAAGTGAGCAGACCAATAAATCTGAAAGCAGTGGGAAAAATTTAAGCGACTCAAACGGTGTTGCAAATGAAAACTCAATTACAAATTATGAAGTTAGCAAAACATTAGAAAAAGTGATTGAAGGCACTGGCAATATTAAAAGGATAACAGTTGCTGCCGTTATTAATGGAATTACAAAAGAAATTAAAAAAGGTGATAAAACAGAAAAAGTTGTTGAACAAAGAACAGATGAACAATTACAAAAACTTGATCAAATAATCAGACAAGCTGTTGGCATAGACCAGAATCGCAATGACCAGGTATCTGTTGTTTGTATGCCTTTTGAATCTTCAAATCTTGAACAGACTCTTGAAGAAGAAGGTTCTCCATTAAATAAAATGGATAAGTGGATAAACCTTGTTGGAATTGTTGCCGCAATTATTGCAGCAATGTTTGTTCTTAAGCAATTACTTAACAGATTGAAGAATGAGAAAATAATTATTGGAACAGTGCAAACAGCAGGTGCGCCTCAATTTGACCTTGCGATTCCTCAACCTGTTCAAACAGAAACAAAAACAAAACCTCTGTCAGCAAAAAATAAACGCCCCGCTCTTGAAGTTGGTGATATTGAAGATGAAATAAGTGATGAAGCGGTTAATAAGAAAATTAAACATGAAAAAATAGTAAACTATGTTGCTCAGAATCCTTCTGAAGCAGCAAAACTAATAAATCTCTGGTTAAAAGAAGATGAGTTCTAATACACAAATACAAAAAAAAGAAGCGGTACAGGAATTATCTGGACTGCAAAAAGCAGCTTTAATGATGATTGCTTTTGATGTTGATACTGCCGCTCAGGTATTAAAATATGTTGATCCACAGGACATTGAATTAATCTCCGCTGAAATATCTAAAGTAAAAAACATTCCTTCTAACGTTGTAGAAGGAGTGATGGATGATTATTACAATATGATTACAGCAAGAGAATACGTACTTGAGGGTGGAATTGAGTTTGCTCAACAGGTGCTTGAAAAATCTTTTGGTTTATCAAAAGCAATGGAGATAATAGAGAAAGTAAAAAGTATTACTACATTGCACGGGTTTGATGTTCTTAAGAAAGCAGATAGTACTCAGCTTGTAAATTTTTTAAGTAAAGAACATCCCCAAACAATTGCTCTTATTCTTTCTCATCTTAGTCCCGATCAAACAGCAAGTGCGCTAAAGGAATTACCACAAGATTTGCGGGTTGATGTTGCATATAGAATTGCTTCACTTGGAAAAATTTCTCCGCATACTTTAAAACAAATTGAACGCGTGGTTGATGAACTTGCAGGAATTTCTATAAGTCAATCGGTAAGGCAAATTGGTGGACCAAAAAGTCTTGCAACAATTCTAAATCGCACCAATGTTGGAGTCAGCAAAGAAATACTATCTCAAATGGAACAGATTGATTCTGAAGTTGCCTTTGAAGTAAAAAGATTAATGTTTTTGTTTGAAGATGTGATTCACATTCCTAACAAAGATATTCAAAGAATTCTAAAAGAAATTGATCGTAAGGATCTGGCGCTTGCTCTTAAAGCAGTTGATGATAAGCTTCGTGATAAAATATTTTCTAATATGTCCGAGAGAGCTGTAGATTTGTTGAAAGAAGAGCTGCAATACATGGGACCGATAAAATTAAAAGAAGTAGAAGCTGCTCAGGCAAGAATTGTTGATGTTATTAAAGTTCTTGAGGAACAAGGCGAGATCAGTCTGAATCTTCGTGGAGGACCTGAAGAAGTATATGTCTAATGTAATTAAACTAAAAAACAAACCAAGAATTTTAAAAACAGATTTTGGCTTTGAGGCAGAAAATCAAAATGAAATTAACCAGAATTTAGATGCTGAACTTCAGTATAAAAAAGAACTTGAAAATCAGTACAACATTGGTTTTGGAGATGGTTTTGCAACTGCTAAAGAAAAACTTGAAAATGAATTCAATTCTGAATTAATAAGTAAGTCAGAAGAGTTTTATAAAATTCTTTCAAGTTTTGAAGAAAAGCTATTTACATATGAAACTGCATTTAATGAAATTATATCAACTCTTTCAATAAAAATTGCTGAAAAAATTATTAAAAGTCAGATTACTTTTAAAACAAATATTGAAGAAACAATCAGAGAATCAGCAAGAAAAATAATAGGCGCTAACGAAATTTTAATTCGTTTACATCCAACAGATTATGAAGTGCTTGTAAATGATAGTTCTAAAAATCTCATTGAGAATTCTTTTACTAAAATAAAGTTTGAAATAAATGATACAATTGAACCAGGCGGTTGTTACATAGAGTCTGAAATAGGTAATGTTGACGCAAGAATTAAAACTCAACTTGAAGAAATTGAAAAAACTTTTGACGCTTACAAATCAAACTTGAACGAGCAGGATGGAAATAACTGATTACTATATTAACAAGTATTCATCTCTTATTGATAGAACAGATACAATAAAACTTCATGGTAAAATTTCAGATGTTATTGGATGTGTTGTTGTATCAAACGGTCCGAGCGTAGTTCTTGGTGAGATTTGTGAGATAATTGACAAGAACGGAAAAGAAGTTTGCAAAGCGGAGGTTGTTGGGTTCAAGGAAGGGAAAGTTCTATCTATTGCAGTGGGAGAAGTTCATAATCTTTCTCCCCTCTGCGAGATAGTTGCAACAGGAAAAAGTTTTCGTGTTGGAGTAGGTCCCAATTTGTTAGGACGGGTGCTTGATGGTCTGGGAAATCCTATTGATGGTAAAGGAGAAATTGAAGTTACTTCATATCGCGATAGTCATCGTGAACCACCAAATCCACTTGAACGTAAAAGAATTAATGAAGCTCTTCAAACAGGAG
>CAZQSR010000015.1:9151-22466 GCA_964596145.1 uncultured Ignavibacteriaceae bacterium | reverse complement strand
AGTAAGAACAATTGATGGGTTGCTTACATGTGGTAAAGGACAGAGGGTTGGAATTTTTGCAGGAAGCGGCGTGGGGAAAAGCGTATTACTTGGAATGATAGCAAGAAATACAAATGCAGATGTTAATGTCATAGTGCTTGTCGGGGAACGCGGAAGAGAAGTCCGTGAATTCATAGAAAAAGATCTTGGAGAAGAAGGATTAAAACGTTCGGTAATAGTAGTTGCAACAAGTGATAAGCCGGCTTTATTAAGAATTAAAGCCGCCTTTATAGGAACAACTATTGCAGAATATTTCCGTGATCTTGGTCGTGATGTTGTGCTAATGATGGATTCAGTTACAAGATTTGCTATGGCTCAACGAGAAATTGGTTTAACTATTGGTGAACCGCCAACTACTAAAGGATATACTCCATCAGTGTTTGCATTATTGCCAAAACTATTAGAAAGAGCAGGAACATCAAGTGTCGGTTCTATAACTGGTTTTTATACTACACTTGTTGATGGTGATGATATGACTGAACCTATTGCAGATGCTGTCAGATCAATATTGGATGGACATATTGTTTTGTCGCGAAAGATTGCTAATAAAGGACAATTTCCCGCAATTGATCCATTGCAAAGTGTTAGTCGTGTTATGCCCGATATTGTAACAAATGATCATTTGCAGAGAGCTATGAGTTTCAATGAAATTCTTTCAACTTATAATGAAGCAGAAGATCTTATAAATATTGGTGCATATGTAAGAGGAAGTAATTTACAGATTGATCACGCTTTGTCAAAAATAAATTCTTTAAGAAGTTTTCTGAAACAACATTTTAAAGATGAAGCAAAGTATGAAGATACTATCAATCGTTTGAATAATATTATTGAGCAGCCGTTGGTGTAACAGTTTATGGCAAAATTTAATTATAAATTTGAATCAATTAAGAATGTAAAAGAAACCCTAAAGAAAAAGGCACAAAAAGAATTATCTGAAGTTCAGTTGCAGATTGAAATGGTTAAAAAAGAAATTGAAACTATTCTTGCAGAGAAAAAACATCTTAAACAACAATTCTGGAATAATCCAAAAGTGATAGCATCAGAAATTCAATCAAGATTGTATTACGAAAACTTTCTTGATGGGCTGGTGAAATCACTTAATGAAAAATTAAACGACCTGGATACTTTGAAGAATGAGAAACTAAACTTACTTTCTCAAAAAAGTAAAGAACACAAAATTTTTGAAACTCTTGAAAGCAAACATTACGAAGCTTTCTTGCTGCAGGAAAACAAAGATGAACAAATTCAAACAGATGAAATAGCATCAAAGAGATTTGTAAGAGGAAAGAATTGAAATCGACAATTATTATTGCATTAAGTTTTATTGTTACTTTTGTTGCCATTACAGGAGCTATCCTTATTGGTATAGAAAAATATGAAAATGTTTTCGCTTTTGATTTTAGACCAAAACAAAAAGCAATTGTTTCTCCAAAGAAAATGGATAGCCTACAAACTAAAGTGTCTGATAATCCTTTCAAGAAAATTGCAGAAGAAATTCAGGATAGTCTTAAACAGGATTCATTAAAAAAGAAATTAACATTAGATTCTCTTAACAAAAAGAATGATGTTATTGAAGAGATAAAGCCAGTTACAAACCCGCAATCAATCGTAAAAAATTCTAAAGACACAACCAGTAAAAAAAATAACGATGTTGTTGAAATTCAAAAACCTATTGTAAGGGATAGCAGCTATAATAGCTGGAAAAAAGCTACGGTTAAATTGTATGAATCGATGGACTCTAAAAGAGTTGCTAAAATAATTCAAACATTCTCCGATAATGTAGCCAGAGATTTGATTTACTCTATGAAAAAGAAAAAAGCAGCAGAAATTTTAACAAATCTATCTCCGGAGACAGCGTGGAGACTAACGAAACAGGAAAGATGATTTACAATCCACTTTTTTTAAAACAATTTAATAGCGGGGACTCTTCGCAATTAGCACAAAATAAATTTGCTAATGCAAGTTATTTGTTTGCTGATATCGTTCAGGTTTTGATGAGCAGCGATGTAAAGGAAATTTCTGGCAATGTAAAAGCAAATACGCCCACTATTTTTCCTGTAAAGGATATTATTAAAAATAATCAACCGGTGGAGAAAAAAGATGAGCTGAACGGAAGTTTATCGGCTATCTTTTCATCCATTAATGAGGTGTTTAAAATAAATGATGCTCAATCTTCCCCAAAGACAGGGCAATCTTCCTCAAAGACAGTTAATAGTGAACAAATTCTTGCTATTATTAACTCATTTTTAGGCAAAATAAATTCAAATGAAGAACAGGTGTGTTTAATTATACCACACTCTGACTCATTTCTTGGCAATTCTTTTTATTTGGAAGGCGATAGGAATGATTTCTTTGACGTTTTAAATCAAAGTAAGGGCGTTCTAACTCATTTTGACGACGTTTATAATTTATTGGAGCTCAATAAACATTTTTTCTTGCAAATATCAAATGATAATGGCTCTGTTTTTTTAAATTTTGAGCCATGTACAAATATTTCTGATGAAAATTTATACAATGTGTCCTTATTTACAAATAAAAATGGCGATATTTTTAAAGATTTAGCTCCAGTTGACAATATTTTTGCCTCAGTTGATAGCAATTTAGATATTAATTATAAATTTTCTGACTTAAATACATCCATTTCTAACAATTTTGAATATAAAACAGCCAATAATCAGAATATTTTAGCGGAAAATAGTTCAGTAAATCAAATAAATGATATTAATGTTGTTAAAAATTCGGAAGAATTAAGCAAAATTTTGTTTAATCAGTCTTCCGACAAAAATAATTTATCAATAATTAAAAATACTTTCCAGTTAAAGGAAGTTAATCAACAGGCAAAAAATATATTCCTTCAGGAATTTGGAAAAAATGCTCAGAATTCTGAAAAAAGTATAAACATCTCTGAGCAATTGTTTAATAATGATTCTAAACAATCAAAAAATATTTTTAATCAGGGAATCACAATTTCAAATGATGGCGAAATTAAATCATTCTTAAATCAAAATGTAGATAATGATATAAAAAACTTTTCATCTCAGACTTTAAATAAAGAATCTGTCATTAAAAATATTATTGCAGATGCTTCCAAAGAAATGAATGTAAAGAATTATTTAGGTAATGAGATAAAATCAGAGAATAGATCATCTGTTAATAATAAAGTTGATAACAATTTTTCTAATATCATTAAAGAATCAAAAATAAAGGATGAGGTTAAAGTTATAAATCTTATAAAAAATAATTCTTCTGATGATAATGTTAAAATTGTTGAAGATTTTTCTTCTATTAATAAAGCATTTGTAAAAACAGAAGAAATTAAAAATTTGTTGAATGTAAACAAAAGCAATATTGTTGCAGAAAAATTACAAATAAATTATAATCAGATAAAAGATGATGATGTAAAAAATAAAGTAGTCTATAATGATACGACTATTAAAGAGAATATTGTTAAAGAGACAATCAGAAAAGAAAATATTAAGCCTGATTCATCTGATTCGATTAAAGAAAAAATTGTAACTAATAAAATAGAAAATAAAGAAGTTCACATTAAAGATAATTCTGATAAACCTGCTGAAAAGATTGAAAAAAATTTCCTTACTCTAAGAGAAAATGAAAATAACAAAGAGGAAATTGAAAAAACATTAAATAAAAATATTAATCTGGATGAGAAACAAAAATCATCGGAAGATATTTTGCGAACAACAAAGATAAGTAAAGAAGAAGAGCCAGTTACAAAGACGGAAAAGGTCAAAGTTGAAGTTGTAAGAGAAGAAATTCAAACTAAAGAAGAGATAAAAATATCATTACAGGAAGATGGGAAAATAAATTCCTCTAATGAAAAGAAAAACAAAAAGGACGATAACCAGATTCATCTTACTGAAAAAGAAAATATTATAGTTAAAGAGCATACTGGAGAAAAAGAGAAAGACCTTATTGTAAAAATAAATAAGAAGGTTAATCAATTAAGTGAGGAAGTAAAAAATATTTCTCCTAAAGCCGAAGAAACAAATAAAACAAATCAGAATCCATCTACATTGATAGATAAAGAAGAAAAAACAGCAGAGACAAAATCTTCTACGGCAGATAGTTCATTTAATAATGAAGCAAATACAAATGAACATTCAGATATAGAAAAAGAAAATACAAATCATTCAAATGTAAAGGTTGAAAACAGCTTTAAGAATGTTATAAATCATATAAACACAGAAGAGATTAAAGCAGAAGCCAAAGAAACTATTAGAACACTGAAGATTATTGAAATAGTTAAAGAGATTGAAAAATATATTGAGAAAAAAGAAAGCGGTACAATTACATTTAATGTAAAACCAGAGCATTTGGGAAAAGTTAAGATAGAAATAGAAGTAATTGACAACGTTGCAAAAGCAATAGTGCAAGTAGAAAATACAGAAGCAAAAAAATTAATAGAGAATAACTTAAATCAATTAACAAATAACCTGCTGAATGCGGGGATGCAGCTAAATTCATTTAAAGTAACAACCGGAAACAATGAACAGAGAACCGGAAAAAATAATTATTCAACAAAAACCCGTACTTCAAAGAAAGAATCAATGGTTGAAGAAGTTTCTGATGAGTATAAGAAACAAATGGGTTATAACACGTATGAATATTTAATGTAAGGGATAAAATTATGGCAGGATTATCAACAATTTCAGGAATTACATCAGGTACAACAACAAGTGCGAATAAATCCGTTCTTGGTAAAGATGATTTTTTAAAGATGATGCTTGCACAATTAAAAAATCAGGATCCTTTAAATCCGATGGACGGAACAGAATATGCATCGCAGCTTGCACAGTTCAGTTCGCTAGAACAATTATCCAATATGAACAGTGCATTAAATACAAGCATCAATGCGAACTACCAATTAACGCAATCTATAAATAATACAATGACAGCAGCATTAATTGGCAAAGAAGTAAAGCTGGATGGAGATAGTTTAACATATAAAGGGCAATCAAACATTACAATTGGTTATGAATTACCAAGTCAAGCGGGAAGTGTAACAATAAAAATCTCCGATAAATATGGAAACGTGGTAAAAACAATAGAAAGTAATCAACTTGAAACGGGAGACCATAAACTTTCATGGGATTTTACCGATAATAATGGCAATAAAGTTCCAGAAGGTGATTATACTTTCTCGGTAGATGCAAAAAGTCTTAATGGTAACAGTATAACAGTACAAAAATTCAAATATGGAAAAATTGATTCAATCCGATTTACAGAAAAAGGCGCCCAGCTGGTTGTCAATGGCGTTGAATATTCAATATCGGATATACTCGAAATTATTAATCCATCTGAATCGTCATCAAACGGAGTTAAAGAATGGAAAATGTAATTAACGGAGTAAAAGTACCTTTTATTCCAATATTACCGGGTAATGATTTTAACCCCGGGAATATAAAAAGTGGTAAAGAAAGCTTTGGAGATGTCTTTAACCACGAACTTGAGAAATTAAAATTTTCAAGTCACGCATCAAAACGGCTTGAATCAAGAAATATACAACTTAACGAAACAGCAATCGACAGATTAAACACAGCAGTAGGAAAAGCCGAAGCAAAAGGAGCAAAAGACTCATTAATAATGATGGATGACACTGCATTTATAGTTAATGTGCCAAACAGAACTGTAGTAACAGCGATGGATGTTTCGAACAGCAATGAAAATGTTTTTACAAATATAGACAGTGTAGTTTTTATTTAATTAATTAATCACTGGAGCGGGACCTTTTGAGGACGCTCCGATCTGGTGGAACGACAGAAGCCAGGTCAATTTTAACATAATCCTTAGGAGGCATAAATGTCACTTATTAATTCTCTTTTCGCCGGAGTTTCCGGATTACGCAATCACCAATCAATGCTTGATGTTATTGGAAATAACATTGCAAACGTAAACACACTTGGTTTCAAAGGTTCAAGAATAACTTTCAGCGATACTTTTAATCAGTTCTTAAGATTTGGAACAAATCCAACCGAAAGTGCTGGAGGAACTAACGCTTACCAGGTAGGACTTGGAATGAAAGTTAACTCTATTGATAGAAACTGGAATCAGGGAACATTTGAAAGAACAGGTATTCTTACCGATTTAGCATTGCAGGGAGATGGTTTATTTGTACTAAAAAGCAATGGTCAAACATTTTATTCACGTGCAGGTTCATTCACATTTGATGCAGATGGAAAACTTGTTAATCCACAAAGTGGTGCAATTGTTCAGGGTAAAGTTGCAACTTCTGAAGGAGTTATTCCTCCTGGAAATAATTTGCAGGACATAGTAATTGATCCTAACTTAAAACTTCCTGCAATTGCAACGACAAAAATGAGCTGGGGAGGAAATCTAAGCAGTAGTTCATCATTAACTCGTTCAGAAGAATTTGTTGAATCGGGAAATATTAATGCAAGTTTACCAATTGGTGGAACTGCAAGTGAATCAAACACGATTTACGATGATAATGGAAATGAATATAGATTAACCACTACTTACACAAAAACCGCAGCTAACACTTATGATTTGACATATAGTCTTATTGATAAAGCAAATCCAACTGTTCCTGTGTTGACCGGTGGACCAGTATCTGTAGTTTTTGATCCAGCAAACGGAAAAATGTTAACGATGAATGGAAATCCTCCTGCACCTATTCAAATTCAAAGTGCAGCACTTGGTATTAATTTTAATTATGATCCAACTGCAGTAACAGAAAGTTCAAATGCTACAACAATTAGTTCAACAGTTGATGACAACAGAAAACCAACTATTGTTACTGGCACATTAACAATCTTTGATTCTTTGGGTGCATCACACACATTAACTTTAAAATTCACAAAGACCTCTGCAAATAACTGGAACTGGAATGCATCTGTTCCAAGTTCAAGCGGAGTATTATCGGGTAATTCCGGAACGATTTCCTTTAACACAGATGGTTCTGTAAACACAATTTATCCGAACCCACCTTTAATGAATTTTGCTCCTACTGGTGGTGCAAGTGCAGCAAATATAGAAATGGACTTTGGTTCTGGATTCGGTGGAATTACACAGACTTCTTCAAACTCAGTAATCAGTGCATTAAGTCAGAATGGTTCTGCTTCAGCAGTTCTTTCTAATTTAAGTATTGATCAATATGGTTACATAGTTGGAGTATTTTCAAATGGTGCTTCAAGAAATCTTGCACAGATTCTGGTTGCAACATTTCCTAACCTTAATGCTTTAACAAGTGTTGGAGATAATTTATTTACAGTATCTGCAAATTCAGGAGCTCCATTTATCGGCTCACCGGGAGAATTAACTCAAACAACAATTCAATCCGGTGCTTTAGAACAATCCAATGTAGATTTATCTGAAGAATTCACAAGAATGATAATTTCTCAAAGAGGATTCCAGGCTAATGCAAGAGTGGTATCTGTATCAGATCAAATGCTGCAGGAAACTACTAATCTTGTAAGATAAAAACTTAAATAAACTTTGTTTCAAATCTCCCTGAAAAGGGAGATTTTTATTTTAAATTGATATTCCATTATTCCTCACCTGAACAATATTAACCACTTATTAAAAATGATTATTGGGAAAAATCATTAAATCGAATAGAAATAGAATTTTTTAAAGCTTTTGCTGATGGCACATTGGTTGAATGTTTAGAATCAAAAAAAAAGCGGAAATAAAACATGGATGAGCAAAAAACAGATATTAAAACCAGCGCTGACAACAAAAAAGGCGGCTTCAATATGAAGTATCTTTATATTGGTTTACCACTTTTCATAGTACAACTTGTAGCAGTATATTTTATTACTGCAACAGTACTTGTTCCAAAGATGAATAATCCTCAACCCAGTAATCAAGTAAATACAGAGCATAAGGAAGAAGTAAAAGGCGAGGACGAATTATCATCACACTCCAGCGGAGAAATTGGAAAATATATTCATTCATTTGAAGATGTAATAATTAATCCCGCAGGAACGAATGGACAAAAATTGATGCTTGCTTCGGTTAGTTTTGATGTAGAAAATGAAAAATCGCAGAAGATTTTACAGGAAAAAGAAATGGTTGTAAAGGATGTGATAATCAATACTCTGTCCTGTAAGACTTTAATGGAACTAAGTCAGGTTGGTTATAAAGACACATTAAAATTAGAACTTGCAAAAAATTTAATGACAAAATTGACAGATGTAAAAGTTCAGAATGTTTATTTCACTAAATATATAATTCAATAAGACTATGGCAGAAGTTTTATCACAACAAGAAATTGATCAGCTCCTAAATAATATTAAAACCGGGGGAGAAAAGACAACCGTAAGGGAACCGGAAAGAGATGCAGTGCCATACGATTTCCGGCTTCCCAATAGAATTTCAAAAAATCAACTTAGAACCATAAGAAGCTTTCATGAAAACTTTGCTGAAGGTTTAAGTTCGTTTCTTATGACCAAGCTACAATCAATAATTAATATAAATGTAGTATCGGTCGATCAGATTTATTATTCGGAATATGTGCTTTCGGTTTCAAATCCAGCCTGCCTTTTTACTTTTGATATAAGAGGTACAGATATAAAGGGTATTCTTGAATTGAGTCCGGAACTTGCTATTATTCTTGTAGATAAATTTCTTGGAGGAAATGGCAAAGGCACAAAACATTCAAAAGTAATAACACCTATTGAACAGAAAGTACTTTATATCTTTGTTGAAAAAGTTATGCAGGAATTAAAGAAAGCCTGGCATGTAATTGGCAATTATGATTTTGCAGTTGAAAGATTTGAATCGGATATAGATTTTGCACAAATTACTTCTCAAAGTGAAAGTGTGCTGATAGTATCTTTTGAAGTAAACATTGCAGAATCTCCATGCTTAATGAACGTCTGTTTTGCTACTTATGCTTTCGATTCAATTCTTACAAAACTTTCCTCACAAAATTTTACAGCAATTCGTCCGTTAAAATATTCAGGCACAACAGCAAAAAACATTATTGCAGAGCAATTAAAAGATGCTGAAGTAGTAGTGAAAGCAGAATTTGGTTCTGCAAATATTTCGGTTGAAGAAATGATGAATCTTGAAATTGGAGACATTATTCTTACAACAAAAAAGATAGGGGAAGAAATTATTGTAAAATATGATAACCGGGTTTTGTTTTGCGGTCAACCGGGAATTGTCAACGGTCATAAAGCAATCAAAGTAACAAAAGATCCGGAATTACTTAAGTAAATACAGAAGGAGATAAAATGAGTTCAGAAAATTTAGAATCTTTACCACAGGAAAATGAAAATAATATTCAGTCAGATGGAACAATACCAGCAGGAAAAGCTGAGTTTCCACGCTTTGATGAATCCACTCGCAGAGGAATGTTTAATGATGATAAACTGGAATTTCTTAAAGACCTTGCATTAACAATTTACATTGAGCTTGGAAGAACTAAAATGAAAATAAAAGATATTCTTGAACTTGAACGTGGATATATTATTGAACTGGAAAAACTCGCCAGTGAACCGGTTGACGTTTTTGTTAACAATAAAAAAATTGCAGAAGGCGAAGTGGTTGTAATGGATAAACATTTTGGTATAAGAATAACTAACCTTGTAGATTCCTCCGAACGGATTAAAGGAATAAATTAATGACATTCTGGGATATTTTTAAAATATTTCTTGTGCTCGGTATTCTTTCCGGGCTATTTTATTTTCTTATGCTCGTGTTGAAGAAATACGTTTTTCTTAACAATACCAAAAATGCAAAACTGATTAATATTAAAGTTTTATCTACACAACTTATAATGCCTAAAAAATATATCTCGGTTATTAAGATTAGAAATAAAGTATATACAGTCGGGGTGTGTGATACATCCATAACATTACTCGATAAAACAGAAGATGAAAAAAATGAGTTTGACTTTAACGAAGTTGAAAAAGGTGTTTCTTCAAATTTCTGGAATCAACTAAAAAAGAACCTGATAGTGAAATGAAAAATTTATTAACAATAAGTCTATTCGTTATTATTTTATTGATTCTTTTTTCGGGAAGTATTGAAGCTCAGCAAAATCCCACAATACCTTTGCCTAAAATTGGCATTAATGTTGGCACTGCAGACAATCCGAAAGATGTTTCTTCAACATTGCAGATTTTACTTTTACTTACAATTTTGTCGTTAGCTCCCTCAATTATGATTATGACTACATCTTACCTGAGAATCATAATTGTTTTTCATTTTTTAAGAAATGCACTAGGAACTATGCAAATGCCTCCAAACCAGTTGCTGGCAGGGATAGCTTTGTTCATTACGTTTTTTATTATGACTCCAACCTGGAGCCGTGTGAATAATGACGCATTGAAACCTTATATGGATGGTAAAATGAGCTTGGACTCTGCATACAATAAAGGAGTAGAACCATTAAGAGAATTTATGTTTCGTAATGTAAGAGATGAAGATCTTGAACTTTTTGTTTCCTTAAGCGGAATGAACAGACCACAATCAAGAACTGATTTGCCGACTCATGTTTTAATTCCTGCATTTGTTTTAAGCGAATTAAGAGCCGGTTTTGTAATAGGATTTTTTCTTTTTATTCCTTTCTTAATTGTTGATATGATTGTATCCAGCATATTAATGTCAATGGGTATGATGATGTTACCACCAATGCTGGTTTCTCTTCCGTTTAAGATTCTTCTTTTTGTTCTTGTAGATGGATGGAATCTTATCGTTAGTTCATTAATAAGGAGTTTTAACTAATGACCGTTGAACTTGTAACCGAACTTTTAACAGAAACATTTTTAACCACTATGATGATTTTGCTTCCAATTCTTGGAACCTCACTTGTGGTTGGAATTATTATTACAATCTTCCAGGCAGCAACATCAATTAATGAAATGACATTGACATTTGTTCCTAAAATTATTGTAACTGCAATTGTTGTTATTCTTTTACTTCCGTTTATTACAGACAAGTTGATAAGTCTTACCATAAAGTATTTTAATATGTTTTCAACTGTGCTTAAATGACCAATATCTTAGTTAATGATTTTGTAACGGTTTTATTAGTTTTTTTAAGAGTAATTGCTTTGCTATTTACAGCTCCTTTTTTTTCGAATAACTCAATCCAATCAACTGCAAAAATATTTTTTGCAATAGTAACTGCTTACATTGTTTTTTTTTCAGTAAAAGGATTTCAGTTCAATATTGAAAGCGGACTTGGAACATTAGTGCTATATGGAGTGAAGGAAATTTTAACGGGGATGATAATTGGTTTTGCTTTTAATTTTATTTTTTGGGGAATTTCATATGCGGGTTTAATTATGGGTGTTGATATTGGTTTTGGTATGGCTTCGGTCATGAATCCCGCTGTTGATTTTGAAAACAATATTATAGGAGATGTGTTTTTTCTTTTTGGTGTGTTAATTTTTATAATCCTTAACGGACATCATCATTTAATAAGAGGAATTACAGCTTCTTTTCAGTTGATACCAATAGGGACTTATCCAATTAATGATTCAATTTTGCAATTGTTAATTAAATATTCTGCAGGAGTATTTGTACTTGCAATTAAACTTGCTTCTCCAATTATTATTTCCTTTTTTCTGATACATATTGCGATGGGAGTTATTTCAAGAATAATCCCGCAAATGCATGTTTTCTTTATTATTCAACCTTTACAAATATGGGTTGGTTTATTTCTTCTGGCTGCTTCTGCACCGGTATTTTTATATGTGATAAAAAACATTCTGTCCGGTTCAGAAGAAATGATGTACGAACTTATTAGATCAATGAGCAGGTAATATGGCTGAAGTTGACGGACAAGAAAAAACTGAAGAAGCCAGTGGTAAGCGGCTTGAAGACAGCAGAGAAAAAGGACAGGTTGCCAAAAGTATTGAAATAAATTCTTTTGCAATTCTTCTTTCGGGAACTGCTATAATTTATTTTACACAGGGAATGATTGGAAACAGACTTAAAGAAATGGCAATCTTTGTTTTCAGTTCGCTTGGTTCTCTTAAATTAAATTCAGACTTATTACAAGTCTATGCAGTAAAAGGTGCTGAGTTTTTTCTTCTTGTAGTGTCGCCTGTTATGATTGGATTGATGATAGTTTCACTTGCTGCGGGATACGGGCAGGTTGGGTTTAAAATTACTCCCAAGGCTTTAGTTCCAAAGTTTTCTAAATTAAATCCTATAACCGGAATTAAAAATCATCTTTTTTCAAGCAGGGCAATTGTTGAACTTATTAAATCGTTGGTAAAACTTATTCTTGTGGGACTTTTTTCGTACTGGGTTTTGAATAGTACAATACTAAGCAGTTCTAACCTTATGGATTACTCGGTTGAAGAGTTACTAAGTTTTATGGCAGGAACTACTTTTGGATTTATCTGGAAAATTTCTGTTGTGTTTGCAATAATAGCAGGAGCCGATTTTGCTTATCAAAAATATAAGCATAAAGAAAATTTAAAAATGACTAAACAGGAAGTAAAAGAAGAATTCAAACAAATGGAGGGTGATCCTCAGATAAAAGGAAAAATTCGCAGCAAACAATTAATGATGGCTCGAAGCAGAATGATGAGGGAAATTCCCAAAGCTGATGTTGTGATTACAAACCCAACTCACTTTGCCGTTGCATTAAAATACGAAGCAACTAAAAAGAATGCACCGAAAGTAATTGCTAAAGGTGTTGATGCAGTTGCTCAGAGAATTAAGAAAGTTGCACAGGAACATAACATTCCTTTGTATGAAGACAAGGCATTGGCAAGAGCATTATTCAAAACTTGTGAAATAGGAGATGAAATACCTTCTAATTTATACAGGGCAGTTGCACAGGTTCTTGCATATATTTATAAACTGAAAAATAAAGTGAAGAAAAAACAAATAATTTAATGATGAAAAGTCTGCTTAAACATACAGATATAATTCTTGCAATTGGAATAATTTTAATTCTTGGATTGATGATTATTCCCTTGCCGGCAATGTTGCTAGACTTCTTTCTGGCTTTGAGCATATCTCTTTCTATTCTGATTTTAATAGTTTCTCTTTATATTAACTCGCCTTTGGATATTTCAGTTTTCCCAGGTTTGCTACTTATGCTCACGCTTTTCAGATTATCATTAAATATAAGTTCAACAAGATTAATTCTGCTTGATGGATATGCCGGAAAAGTAATTGAAACTTTTGGTATGTTTGTAGTTGGTGGAAGTTATGTGGTTGGATTTATAATTTTTATTATCTTGGTTTTAATTCAATTTATAGTAATTGTTAAAGGTTCAGGAAGAATATCTGAAGTTTCTGCTCGTTTTACTTTGGATGCAATG
>CAZQSR010000015.1:0-9141 GCA_964596145.1 uncultured Ignavibacteriaceae bacterium | reverse complement strand
CCTGGTAAACAAATGGCAATTGATGCTGATTTAAACTCCGGTTTAATTAATGAATCAGAAGCAAAACAAAGAAGAGAATCTATTGCAAGAGAAGCAGAATTTTACGGAGCGATGGATGGGGCAAGTAAATTTGTAAAAGGTGATGCAATTGCCGGACTTCTTGTTAACACAATAAACATTATTGGTGGAATTGTTATTGGTGTCCTGCAAAGAGGAATGGACATTAGTGATGCGTTAAAAACTTACACCATTTTAACAATTGGTGATGGCTTGGTTTCCCAGGTGCCAGCATTACTTGTAGCAACAGCGGCAGGTATGGTTGTTACAAGAAGTGCTTCAGGAGATGCACTTGATACACAAATGAGAACACAATTATTTTCCAATCCACGTGTACTTGGTACAGTTTCAGGAGTGGTTACATTATTCTCCATTATTCCCGGTATGCCAACAATACCTTTTTTATTCATTGCGGCCTCAGCAGGTGCGCTTGCTTTTGTAATGAAAAAACAAAAACGACTTGAAAAAATTCAGGAAAAATCCCCCGAAGTTATTCAAGCAGAACCTGCAGAAGAAAAAGTGGAAGAATATCTTACCGTTGATCCAATTGAAATTGAAATCGGATATGGATTAATTTCTCTTGTTGATGAAAATCAGGGGGGAAACCTTTTTCAGAAGATATCTTCAACAAGAAAATACATTGCACTTGAATATGGTATTCTGGTACCCCCTGTAAGAGTTAGAGATAATTTACAACTGAATCCGAATGAATATCTGATAAAAATTAAAGGGAACGTTGTTGCACATTATGAAATTTACAGCGACCATTACCTTGCAATGAATCCAGGCGGAATAACCGAATCAGTAAATGGAATTCCGACTATCGATCCAGCATTTAAACTGGAAGCTTTTTGGATTAATGACAGTGAAAAAGAAAAAGCTGAATTGCTTGGTTATACTGTTGTTGATGCAATTTCTGTTTTATCAACCCATCTGCAGGAAACAATAAAGAAAAATTTTGATAAAATTCTTTCACGACAATCAGTTAAACAACTTCTGGAAAATCTGAAAAAGGATTATCCGGCAGTGGTTGAAGATATTAATCCTGATCTGTTACCACTTGGAACTATTCAAAAAGTATTGCAAAATTTACTGAAAGAACTTATTCCAATTAAAGATCTTGTTCAGATTGTTGAATCATTGATTGATTATTCAAAAGTAACAAAGAATGTTGATGTTTTAACAGAATACGTAAGACATTCGCTTGGTGAAACGATAGCAAATTTATATAAGGATCAGCATGGAGTGCTGCATGTAGTTGCGCTTGGAGATTCTCTTGAAGAAAGAATTGTTACTGCATTGCAAAAACAAAAAGAATCTGTTTCAACTCTTGGTCTTAATCCCGAAACATTACTGACTATAAATAACCAAATGAAAGCATTCCTGGAAAAATTCAAATCTCTTGGGTTTGTACCAATACTTATTACGTCAGCAACAATTCGTCCTTACTTATTTAAATTATTGAATTCAAGTTTTCCTGATTTTACAGTTTTATCATTCACAGAGCTTCCATCAAATGTTGAGATGGAGTTTATCGGTAAATTAGAGGTGTAAAAATGCAAATAAAAAAATTTATTAAACCAACTTTAAAAGAAGCAATTGAACAGGTTAAAACTGAGCTTGGTGAAGAAGCCCTCGTTCTTAGCACAAGAATAATTCCTGCAAAAGATAAAACTTCTCCGGTTAAAATGTTTGAAGTGGTTGCAAGTGTCGAAGAAGATCATAGGGTTAAAATGACTTCCAAAGCCACACAGAAAATAAAAGAAGATGTTAAAAAAGGTGCTGAAGACGAATTACAAAAACTGAAAGAAAAAATCTTTTCTGCAAAACAGCAGGCAAATATTAAATCACCCCATACAAAACAATCACAAGTTGATTTTGCAGAGTTGAATAAAAAACTTGACAGTATAAAACTCAGCTTGTTGCAAAGCGAGATTCAACCATCGATAGCGAACAACATAATTGATCAACTGAAAAAACAAGCATCTCTTATAAAGCAAACAGATATTAATAATTATTTGCAAGCTGTGATTTCATCTCTGATTCCAACATCAAGATTTGAAGTTGAAAAGAAAAAAAATTCTAAACTTGTTGCAATGGTTGGTCCTACAGGAGTAGGTAAAACCACCTGTATTGCAAAGCTGGCTGTAATATCAAAAATACTTCATAAACTGGATGTTGGTTTAATTACGCTTGATACTTATCGGCTTGGCGCTCTTGATCAGTTAAAAATATTCTCTGAAGTAAGTAAAATAGATTTCCTGGTTGCTTATGATGCTGCTGATCTTTCTAAAGCAATTAATAAATTCAGAAAAAAAGATATTGTGTTTATTGATACTGCGGGAAGAAGTCAAAACAACTTAAAAATGCTGGCTAATACAAAGGAAATTCTTAACTCGGTTAATGTAGATGAAATTTTACTTGCTGTAAGCAGTACTGGTACAACTCAAAATTTGTTAGATGTAGCAAAGAAATTTAAAATTCTAAATTACAAGGGTTTTATTTTTACAAAACTTGATGAAGCGGTAGCGTTTGGAAACATCTTGAATGTAATAAGTAAATTCAATATTCCTGTTAAGTTTTTAACAAACGGACAGGTAATACCAGATGACATAATTGCCGCGGATTCAGATTTTATAGCAAAAATGATATTAACAGGTAAGTATTCATAATTATATGTTTGGACAAGCTGAAAGAGTTGCTGAATTAATAAGCTTGACACAAAAAGTGTCGGAGAAAAATAATTCCGCTTTAACCATAGCTTTTACTTCTGGTAAAGGAGGAACAGGCAAATCTTTTCTTGCATTGAATATTGGTTATGCTCTTGCAAGATTAAACAAAAAAGTTCTTATAGTTGATCTTGATTTTAATTTTTCCAGTATCAACATTATGATTAACCAGATTCCTGAAAATAATCTCTCCAATTTTTTTAAGTATGAAGTTCTCTTAAAGGAAATTGTTCACACATATACGAGCAATATTCATTTTATTTTTAATGATAACGGGAAGATGGATTTTCCTGATTTAAGCAATAATGATCTGAAATATTTTTTTGATCAGCTTCAAAATCTTAAAGAAGAATATGATTTTATTTTGCTTGACACTTCTTCAGGATTTAATGAATTTCTTGTTACAATACTTATAAATTCAAATTTGAATATAATTGTTGCTAACCCTGAACCCACTTCAGTAATGGACGCTTATTCAATTATTAAATTATCTTTAATGAATAATGTAACTACTCCATCAAGAATTATTTTTAATAAATGTCGCGGTGAGGAAGAAGGATTTTTAGCTTTTGGTAATCTTACAAAAGCGGCTTCACATTTTTTAAAAGAGAAGCCATCTTTACTGGGGATAATAGAGGTAAGTTCGGAAGTGGGAGATTCAATAAGAAACCAGGAAATTCTTTGCAAACAAAATTCACAGTCGGTTCTTTTTCCTAAAATAACCAAAATTGCAGGTGAAATTATTAAAAGATATCAAGTGGCAAATAATAAACAGCAAACGAAAATAAGATAACCATAATTCCTTAAAAACCACTCAAATTATTCTAAAAAGCAAGCATCATTACTCTTTTCAATTGGTATAGTCTTTGAACTTTTAATACCAAAGAGAAAGAATATGAATAAAATAATAGTACAATTTGGTTTATTAATGTTTTTACTGTCGATAGTCTTCTTCCTGTACCAGGGATTATCGATAGAGTTAGTAATTGTACGTGCATTAATAGTTTTTGTTGTGGTATCAATCTCTGGAGCAGTCCTTGCAATTGCTTTTATGAAAGCAATAAATAATGCTGCTAACAGGGAGAAGAAAATTTAACTAGTAAATAAGGAAAAACTTATGGAAAACGAATTACTCTGGAAAGAATATAAAAATCATCCAACGGTTAATCTGAAAAAAAAGATTATACTGAAATACCAGAATCTGGTTCATTATGTAATTCAGAATTCAAAATTTCAAAAGTATGATGTGGTGGATGAAAGAGATTATTTTCAATTTGGTGTTGAAGGATTAAGTGAAGCTATAGATCGCTTTGATCCTGAATATGGAACCAAATTTGAAACTTATGCAATACAGAGAATTCGTGGAAAAATTATTGATGAATTAAGAAAAATCCAGGTTAAACCACGCCCAATTAATCCCGGTGATCCACGCTACTCAACAGTATCGTTAAATGATACTTATGATGATGAAGGTGGTTATATGCTTTATGAAACTATTCCTGCAGATGTCCCTAAGCCAGATGAAGTGTTTGAAGTAAGTGAAGAAAAAGCTGTGCTGATTGCAGCAATAAAAGACCTGAATGAAAGAGACAGGACAATAATAAGTTTGTATTACTATGAAAATCTTGATTATAAAGAAATCGCCGGATTGATGAATATTACAGTATCCCGTGTTTCGCAGATTCATACAAGAATAATAAATGATCTTAAAAAGAAAATCCAATTAAAATATGATAGAGTTGCAGTTGCATAACACTAAAAGAGAAAAAGTAGAGTCTGTACTTTCAAGAGTATATAGTCTTCCTTCTCTTCCAATGATCATATCGGAAGTAAGTAAACTGGTTGAAAATCCGTCGTCTTCTGCTTCACAACTGAGTGCATTAATAAGTAAAGACCAGGCATTGTCAACAAAAATACTTTCAGTTGCTAACTCTCCTTTATATGGTTTTCCCCGCAGGGTTTCCACAATTGATTTTGCAATCGTTATACTTGGATTTACTCATATTAAAAATATAACTATTGCTTTTTCAATTATTGACCGGCTTAGCAATTTCAGAAATAAATATTTTGACCCTAATGAATTCTGGATTCACTCATTAATGACAGCAACAGCCGCACGCAGGTTAACGATAGACCTGGGGTATCAATTCAGCGGTGAAGCTTTTACAGCTGGTCTTCTGCATGATTTGGGAATACCTGTTATATGTAAATATTTTCCGGAAGATTTTATAAAAATAAACCGACTTGTGAACGAAGACGGATTGTCCTGTTTTGAAGCCGAAGAATCAGTACTTGGAATAACTCATGGAGAAGTTGGTTTTAAACTGGTTGAAAGATGGAACCTTCCTTTAACACTTGGCGAAGTAATTAATTATCATCACAAACCATCATCTGCGGAAGAAAATAAAATTCTTACATCCATTGTGCACTTAGCAGATCATTTAACTAAAGTATTTAATCTTGGCAACTATGCTCTTGACTGCAACGGACAATTCGATAGAGAGATAATATCAATATTAAAACTTGGCAATGAAGAGTATTTGCAAAAATTAGTTTTAAGTTATGAAGAATTATTTAAGCAGCAGCTTTCTTCACTAATAAATTAGGGAAATAATATGACAACAGAACAAGATCTTGTAATTAAAAAAGAAAAAACCATTAAAGTTTTGGAAAATGTAAACAACCTTCCGACAATTTCGGCAGTAATGCTGGAAACCGCAAGGATGCTTGAAGATCCAACAACTTCTACAACATTACTTTCAAAAATAATTGGAAGAGACCAAGGCCTTGCAACAAAACTGCTGGCTATTTCTAATTCACCTTTGTATGGTTTACCAAGAAAAGTTTCCACAATAGATTTTGCAATACTTGTTATTGGGTATCACGACGTAAAGAATATTATTGTAGCCCTTTCAATGATGGATGCTTTTAAGAATATGAATGATGCAAACCTGAATTACAAAGATTTGTGGCTGCATTCTTTTCTTGTTGGAACCTTTGCCAGAAGAGTTGCTATCGATATGGAATTGCGCATTAGTGGAGAAGTATTTATTTCGGGTTTATTGCACGATATGGGTATTGCAGTTATTCACAAATATTTTCACTCAGCTTTTGTTAAAATTATCGATTCTGTAAAAACCAATGAAAATTTTTTAGAAGCGGAAATTGAAAATCTGGGAGTATCACACCAGGTAATAGGACATTATCTTACCGAAAAATGGAATTTACCGGTTCAACTTTGCCAGACAATATTAAATCACCACATGCCTTCAAAGGCGAATGATAAATCAGAAATTAGCTCTATTGTTCATCTTGCAGACTATATGATTAAAAGATGGGGAATCGGTACAGCATACTGGGATAAAGATCTTGTTCTTGATGAATACGTCCTTCATTCACTTGGATTTAAAGATGAAGAAGACATGGTAGAACGTTTAAGTAAATATAAATCAACTTTAGAAGAAGAAGCTAAATTAATTAAATTCTAATGGTAGCATTGAAACAAAATAACGCAGAATACATTCCTTTTTATAATTATTTGCAAAGTTTGCCTGCAAATAATATTTATAATAGTTTTATTGATTCTTTCTCTGTAAAAAAAGTTACGGATGAAGAAGCAAATAATGCAGGACAAATGCCATTCTTTTTTGACATCCTTTTTTCATTCGAGGCTGAAATATCGGATGTAAAAGATGCTTATAAGATGAATGAAATTTTTTGCAAATCCCTTAAAAAAATTATTCCTGTTAAAGAACAGAACCTTTTGTTTCTTGATGAAAAGAAACTAACATTTGTCCCGGTAGAAAAAGAATACAATGCTAAAACAGTTGGAGAAATAAATAATTATTATAAAGAAGGCGTTATTCAGTTATTGTTTGAAAAAAAATCTCCACAGATTTTTCCTGTATTGAACGAATATACTTCTAACGGCAGCAAATTAAATTTTTTGCTTTACCCGATTTTTGACGATAACAAACCACGCGGAATTCTTTCTTTACTTACTCCTTCAAGCAGCGAAACAATAACAGCAGCAGAGAAAAATATTGTTGGCATTTTACTTAATATTTTTCTCAACAAAGCCGACAAAATTTTATTAAAGAATCAATTAAGTTCGGCATATAATGAGTTACAGACTTACCAGGCAAAATTAGCGAACGATTTTCGTCTTTCTGCAATTGGTGAGATGACTCATGGAATTGTCGAAGATATTATCTCTCCATTGCAGGTTATTACCAGCCAGGTTGATTTTCTTAAATCAAAAGTTGAAGATGATGAAGAAATAAACAGACTAAAAGCACAGATAAAAAAAATAGCGATGGTTGTAAGTCGCGTAGTTAAATTTTCTAATATTGGTAAAACCAGTATAAGCATTGAGCCATGTAATATTAACGACCTTATTAATGAATATTACAACCTGATGAAAACTTCTTTAACGAATTCCAATTATGAATTGGTCTTGGATCTTGAAAAAGATATTCCCTCAATATTAACTCATCCAAATTATGTGTTCCAGATGTTAACAAATCTATTTGAGATATTAAAAAATGAAAACAAAGAAAAAGTTGGAATAATTGTACAGACAAGATTTGTAACGGATAAAGTTGTTTTGAAAATATTGTCCACTGGAAGTGTCAGAAAAGACAGGAAAGGTAAAAGTATTAATAACATTAATTTACGAATGCTTGAAAATCTTGTTAAAAAACATGAAGCCCTAATGAGAATAGAATCTCATCAGCAGGATGGAACAAACATTTCAGTATCATTCCCATTAAAAAGAAAGATAAGAGAATGAATAACTTAAATACAACGGATTTTTTATTTGTTGGAAGTTTAATGCTGCTTTCTTCAATCCTTCTTTTATCAGCATATAAAATATGGTTCGGTAGAAAGAAAAAATCCAGAAATGAATTTAAAAGAAACATTCAGAATCTTCGGCAGGAAAAAATAGCCGTTAAATGCAGTGACAAATCAAGAAAAATAAGAAGAAGAATTTTAAACACAACTAAAAAATCATTACCCGAAGAGTTGCAATTAAAACAAGCAAGAAAATACAATATTTCTGTTGGCGAATTTGAACTCGCATCAAAATTAAATTTAATGAAAATGAATTAATGATTAACCAGGTTACAAATAATATTTCATTTACAGCAGGAAGTATTGAATCATCTGTTCAAAGAACAGTTAAACTTCCCGCAGAGAATTCTATTGTGAATATTAAGATACTTGATAAAATCAATTCAGGTTATAAATTACTAATTGATGGAAGTGTTTTCCAATCCAAACTTCCTGTGAATTTTAAAATAAATGATGAAGTATTAGCCGCAGTTATCAGCACAAAGCCTTTCAGACTTTCTTTGAATAATCTGAACGGAAATCCGGCATTAATTCTTAATGCAATGAATTTGAATGAAAGTAAAATTACCAAAGAGTTTATAAAAGAATTGGTAATTAAAAATAAACCGATTGAAAAGAAGAAATTACTTCGGTTTATTGAATACATAGAAAATGCTGAATATAAAATTGATGAATTGCAAATTGCACTTCTTGCACAAATGTATATTACTTTCCCTGAATATCTTTCTCAATTCCAGAACGAAATGAATGATTTATTTAAATTATCATTTGAAGAAATCGCCGATAAAATATTTTCAATCGTTCTTCAATTAATGGCAGAACCAAATAACAATGAAATTGACAAAGTTATCTGTTCTCTTCTTACTGTAACTGAAGAACAGCTTATAGGCAAAGAGAAATTCAAAAATAAAGATTCTGAAATTATGCAGCTTGTTCAACTTATTCATTCAAATCAAAGTAAAGGAAATCAATTATTAGATGAATTGAAAAGCAATTTACTTTATTATCTGCTGCAAAAATCAGTTTATAATTTTTTCAATATCTATCCGGATTTTATAATTCTGAAGAACGATAAAGTTGAGTTAATACATACTTATGCAGCAATGAATGAATCTCATAATTACGATTTACGATTAAAATTTAATTCTTCAACTGCAAGTGTTGAAATAATAAAAGCTGTCCTTTCAAAGAATAGAATTTTTATTGATGTTTATTCAAGACAAGAACTAAGCAAGCAAAATATTTTTGAGAAGAAAAATATTCTGGAACAAATGGAACAAAAACTTTTACTTACACCGTATTTGTTTTTCCGTAAACCGGAAGCAGAACAGGTTAAAAACAAGTATTCAGATGATTTACAGTATGTTGGACAGCAACAATAATAGCGCAATAATGATTAACAGAATTTTAACATTGTCAAAAGACGCAAAATTAATCTCTAAAGAAGATAGTTTTTTTCAGGAGTCATTGAACAAAATGCTTAAAAATGAGAATGTTTATA
>CAZQSR010000014.1:0-31151 GCA_964596145.1 uncultured Ignavibacteriaceae bacterium | reverse complement strand
ATTATACAGTATAGGCAGACAAGGATGTCCTAACGAAAAAGATTATGAAATAATCGGAAGAAAAATT
This sequence comes from uncultured Ignavibacteriaceae bacterium, assembly GCA_964596145.1. Classification (GTDB taxonomy): domain Bacteria; phylum Bacteroidota; class Ignavibacteria; order Ignavibacteriales; family Ignavibacteriaceae; genus CAZHVS01. Next base: position 31,084 of record CAZQSR010000014.1, on the reverse strand, counting down.
TCACCAGAAAAACCCATGGGACAAATAAAGAAAAACACTTACACTCATAATTCCGGCAGAACAACAGCAAAAATTGTTGTCCACGTACTCGATTCACTTCAGCTTACAAATCACACTTACGAAGTTTCGTTTGATACTATGCAAACTGCCGATTCGGTTTATGCGCACATTAAAGATATAAACAATGGTGTTTTTAAAATTCAAAATCTTCCGCTAAATAAAGGCGTAAATACGTTTTATCGTACATCTACATTTGATGGAATCTCAGTTGAATTTCTTCCCATATTTAAACTGGAACTTGATGGGAACAGTTCTTACTTCGTAAATAACTCTGGCTCTAACCTTATTTATAGTTACCAGCTTCCTTTAACAGGACAAAAACTTTTAGCACCAATAGATATTATACTTGTTTGGGGAAGCACCGATACGCTTGCAAACGGACAGTATGCTGCTCCTCTTGATACTGCAATAGGAATTGATGCTGTAAAAAATGTTAAAGTTCCTTTCTTTGCATGGAATATTACAGATAACCAGAAAATAAACCTGTTAATAAAAGAACCCACGGCAACAAAGAATGGCAAATGGGACCCGAAAGAAGATATTGTCTTTCTTACACCTCCGCCTTACCAGCTGACCGGTTTTAACACTCACGCACGGATTACAAATAATATTCCTTCGGGAGCTGTAATTATGCCTCAACCCGGAGACACAAATTATATTCTGACAAAAAGACCTATTAAACCGGCTGATAAATTCAGGTTCACTTCAAGCATACAAAATTTTATAAGTTCGGAGAACGAAAAATTTGGGGTCAATACTTTTGAACTTTTTCAGAATTATCCTAATCCGTTTAATCCATCAACTACGATTAAATTTTCTATCCCTGTTGATGGAAAAATAATGATGAATTTATATAATGTGCTTGGCGAAAAAATAAGAACTTTAATTAATGAAGAGCGTAAAGCGGGAACTCACAGAATAGAGTTCAATGCGTCTGATTTATCTTCTGGAGTTTATTTATATACAATTGAGTTCGCTGGAAAACATATAGCAAAAAAAATGATACTATTAAAATAAAATTGCACAGTGAAGAAAAACCTTCAGCCAATTATTAACTGAAGGTTTTTAATTTATTAAGCTGGTGGATTCCATGTCTCTAAAATAAGTTTCTTCTGCTGTTCAAGATCATTTTTAATCTCTTGCACACGAAAGACTGTTCTATTTAATATCACAAAAACATTATCAAGATATAATCTCATATCTTCAACGTTATTGTTTGATGGTTTTTGATGAACTGACTCAATCATATCAGAATAAATCTGATCTAAAAGTTTTATTTGTTTATCAAAGTTAAAATTCTTTTTGTCCATAGTTGTTTTCCTTATTTATTAAATTATTCTGCCTAAAATTAAACAAATATTTTCTTGCTTAAAAGATGAACTTAAAAAAGAGAAGTACTGTTTTATTATTAAGTAAATTGATTATTAATCTGCTAATGTATATTTTTTCGCAAGGAGAGAAAAATTTTTTTATGAAAAGAAAAAAACAAAAAAGTTTAGAAAAATTAGATATTAAATTTTGCACAGAGTGCAATGAAATCCTGAATGAATTTGATATATCTGAGGCAGCAAATGATTTAAATGCTGTAAAGGAAAATCACGACAACTGCAAACGAACCGGTAAATTTAAAGGTGAACTTTGTGCAAGAATATTTATTTCAAATCCCGATGACTCAACCTGGCAATCAGAAGATTAATCACTTCCTGTTTATCCATACCTAATCAATTTTTATTTAAGATAAAAATTTTTCGTAAGTTTTGTTTGTAAATAGAAAGGAACTTTATGAACAAAACCATTTTATTAATTCTTATTGGAAAGAGAAAAGAATCGGCTGTTAAAGTTCAACAAGTGTTAACAGGCTGGGGATGCATTATAAAAACACGTCTCGGAATTCACGATGGTGTGCTTGAAAACTGCTCTGACCAGGGACTTGTTATGTGTGAACTTGTTGGCACTAAAGAACAGAAAGAAGAACTGGCTCGTAAAATAGCCGTTATTCCCGATGTCTCATCTCAATTAGTCGAACTGGCTTTGTAAAATTCGCAAATAGGGAATTGTTCTATTTTTTTGTATGCTTCTTTCTGTTTATAGAACATTCCCTATTTTATTAAAACAGCCCAGGCATAAAATAATGAAGCAGCATTACGTTCGCTTTTAGTCTTATCTTTGTTTTGAGAGTTATAATACAAATTATCCAGCATACGGTTATAATATCCGGGGTATAATGATTTAAGATAACTTGCATTGGAAGTATCGTTATCTACAAAAGCCTGTGCAAATAAATCGACAAAATCATCGAATGAAAGGGATGAATAATCATAAGTATCGCCCCCTAAACAACACGCCTGGAAAGAAAAAGCCTGTATACTAATCAAAATAATCAGCAAGTATTTAGCAAAAATTAAACTACTTTTCATAAACACTCCTTAAGTCAAAAAATAAAATTGTTTGTCCCGTTAACTAAACTCTTACTATCACAACTAAAAACTAAGCAAGTTTTTTGTTTTATACAACAAGAATAAAATAAGGAGGAAGGGAAAGGCTAATAAACTAGTCTTCCCCTGTGAGGTAAAGATGAAACTTTTATTAAAATGAGAAGGTTAATCCAAACTTAAATGCATCCGTTATAATTGGCTGCGTTGAATTGAATGGCCAATTCATTTTGTCTTTTCTTAATTCATAAATTCCGTAAGACAAAGCATTCTTAAGAACAAACGCAACTATAGGTGTTGCCAGCGGAGATGATTTTTTAATTTTGTTAATAAAGCCATCCAGCAATCCCTGTCCTGCAAGTTCAATTATGGAACTTCCAACCTGTTTCCAGAAAAGATGCCGTGGAAAAACTTCAAATCTTTCATAACTTGCATCAAGCGATAGCTGCGGAATAAACTGAACTTTTATTCCACCTTCTGCTTTTGTACCAAATCTAAAAGTATTGTGATAAAAATTAAGTCTCTCAACATCTTCATTCATTTGCTGCGGAGTTAATACCGGTGAAAACTGGTAATCATCAAACTTAAATCTTGTCCAGCCCATACCAGATGAGTTATAAAATATTATTGCTGCATCGCCTAACTTATAACCATACCCATCTTCCCAGCCCAGAGTAATTCTCCACGCATCTGCTGTAACTTTATCTGAAGACTTTAAACCCTTAAGCTGCTTATTGAAATTAGAAATGGATAAATAATTAAAGTCATAGACAACAAGTGAATTACAGGAAGAGCTTTCTTTTAAATACTCATATCCAAGTTTTATTTCTGCCAACCCATATTTTTCGAAGTTGTTATTAAACTTATTCAAAGAATTTTTTCCAAAGCCGTATAATAAATTAATCGATGGATTTCCCTCGGGTTTAAAACTAAAGTTAAAATCAAAACCTTCCCAATCTCCATCATCAAAATGCCAGCCGTTACAGTTATGATGTCCTGATTTATCACCATAATCCCATGTTGTGTCTTTTTCCTGTGCGGTTATTCCGGCAGAAATCAGTAAAACAAAAATTAAAGTAAAAAATTTAGTCTGCATATTTTCTCCTGTTAAATGTCTGTTTTCATTAACAATTAAAGTGCCATTTAATTTACGATTCAAAAATAGTTTATTAACATTATAATGAGAGTTCTTCTTATGATAAATGGTTAAATTTGATTATAAATACGACAATTTGTGTTTACAGCAATATACAGCAGTGAACACTTTTCCATAAATCACCATAACAATTACTGCACCATCAATTCCTTTTCTATTCTTTCTCTAATCCTTATCTTTGCACAAAAATTTTTTAAATGGTTGGATTCAATTTTATAAATGTAGAAGACGTTCTGGTGAACAGAGATGTGGCAGAAACTTTTTTTTGCTGCGACATTTCTAAATGCAAAGGAGCTTGTTGTACAATAGAAAGCGAATTTGGTGCACCAATAAAAGCAAGCGAAATAAAAGAGATAGAAAAAAATCTATCAATAATCACTGCTTATATTTCGGAAAAAAACAGAGAAGAAATTGAGCAGAAAAAATTTTTTGAAACAAAAGATGGTGAACTTTTAATAAGAAGTATGAACCATAAGGAATGTGTGTTTGTTTATTATGAAAAAGATATCGCAAAATGTTCAATTGAAAAGGCATTTTTAAATGGAGAAATCGATTTTCGTAAACCAATTTCTTGTCATCTTTTCCCGATTCGGATTTCTGATTTCGGCGGCGATGTAGTTCGTTACGAACGATTGAGAGATTGTTCTCCCGCTCTTGAAGAAGGAATGAAAAAACAAATTACAATTGCTGAATTTTGTAAAGATTCATTAGAACGAAATTATGGGAAAAAATGGTATACAAATTTTATGAAAACACTAAAAGAATAATTAAGAATTGAAGTATTAAAATCAGATTAAGAAAGTAATTACACAAGGACTCAGGCATAAACAATGTTATCGTTATCACAAAAATTATCACAACAGCAAAAGCTTTCTCCGCAGCAAATTCAGTATCAAAAGTTATTGCAGCTAAACACTCTTGCTCTTGAACAACGGATAAAAACAGAACTTGAGTTGAATCCAATTCTTGAAGAAGAAATGGAACTGCGTCAGGATGAAAAAGAACCGGAAGAAACCATTGAAGAAATCGGAGACCCGGATGAAGATAATTTTGATAACGAAGATTCGGAATTTGGTCTCGAAGACTTCATGAATGATGAAGAATATTTTGATGAGACTATTCGTTTAAATAAAAGCCCCAACGATGATGACAAAACACAGCCAATTGCCCCATCAAGAGAATCAATTAGCGAACACTTGTTAAATCAACTTTATCTGCTCGATATAGACGAAAAATTAATTCGCCTTGGTGAAGAAATAATTGGAAACCTTGATGAAGATGGATACTTAAAACAGTCTCTCGAAAAAATCATAGAAGAATTAAACCTTTTTGAACATTACGAAATAAATTATGATGAAGCCGAAAAACTTCTGAAAAAAATACAAACTTTTGATCCCGTTGGAATTGCCTCAAGAACTTTGCAGGAGTGTTTACTTGTTCAATTGCACACTCTCTCTTTCGACCCATATTATTCCTTTCTTGCAGAAGAACTGTTAAAAAATCATTTTGAAGATTTTGCACAAAAACGATATGATGTATTGATGCAAAAAATGAACGTTAGCCAGGAAACTCTTAAGACCATTTTAAGTTTAATTCAAAAGTTAAATCCAAAACCCGGCGAAGGAAATTTCGAACCAGCAGAGCTGAATCAAATTACACCGGATTTTCTTGTTGAAAAAGTCGATGATGATTTTCTTATTACATTAAACGACAAGACACTTCCAACAGTTACAATAAGTAAGACTTACCTTGAAATGCTAAACCAGAATAAAGGGAAGAAGAAAATATCAACACAGGAAAAAAGTACTTATAAATTTCTAAGAGAAAAATTCGATTCCGCAAAATGGTTTATTGCCTGCATTGAACAGAGAAGAGAAACTTTAATGCGTGTAATGCGAGCAATTCTTGAAAAACAATATGAGTTTTTCGAAAAAGGTCCCAAGTTCATCAAACCCTTGATTTACAAGGATATTGCTGATGAAATACAGATGGACATATCAACCATTAGTCGGGTTGTAAATGGTAAATTTGTTCAAAGCCCGATGGGAATTCATGAATTAAAATATTTCTTTAGTGAAGGTCTTTCTACTGATAGCGGTGAAGAAGTTTCAAACAAACAGATTAAGGAGAGAATTAAAGAAATAATTGAAAATGAAAACAAAAAATCTCCCTTAAGCGATGATAAAATTGCTGAAATGCTAAATGAAGAAGGGATTCATATAGCAAGAAGAACAGTTGCAAAATACAGGGAAGCTCTCCGTCTGCCGGTTGCAAGACTTCGAAAAGGATTATGATTTTTTTTGAAATTGCCATAATAATATTTCTCTTTGCCGTTTATTTTTTCATTCACACATTGTTTGCTTCAAATAATATTAAACTGCTAATAGCTAAAAATTATCCCGACTTTCTTCCTTTCTACAGGTTGACATATAATATCTATGCAATGCTTTCACTTGTTGGAATAATTATTTTATCTCCCAAACCAGATGTAATTATTTATGATCTTTCTTACCCATTTGATTTGATAATTGTGGCTCTACAGTTTTTAAGTCTGATTGCAATATTGTGGACATTAAAATATTTTAACATAAAAGAATTTTTGGGCATAAGCCAGATCATTCGTTTTTACAAAGGAAACTATAACGCCAACGATCTTGATGAATTTTCAGAACTGAAAACAGATGGAATATTTAAACTATGCCGGCATCCTCTATACTTGTTTTTTATTTTATTCATTGGGTTACGTCCGGTTATGTCTCTTTTTTATTTCATCGCATTTTTGTGTACAACGCTCTATTTTTACATTGGTTCTTTTTATGAAGAAAATAAACTTGTGGACAAATTTGGTGACGCTTATTTAAAATACCAGAGTAATACTCCACGAATAATTCCTTTAAAGATATTTAGATAATTATATGAAAAAAATTTGCTTCCTGATTGTAACTCTACTGTCAATTAACAACTTTACACAGCATAATGAAAAAGTAATTGCAACGGTTGGAAAAGAAAAAATTACTCTTGAAGAATTTAAAAATCGTTTTCAATTAACTCCACAGGTTACAAAAGATGGTAGATATAGCGATGAAATTGCAAGGCGGGATTTTCTGTATTCCATAATAGCAGAAAAACTTTGGTCGCTAGAAGCCGAAGAATCCGGACTTGACACCTTAGATATAATGCATAATACTTTTTCCGGAATTGAAAAAATATTTATCCGTGATGCATTATTCAAAAAAGAAATTGAAAGTAAAATAAAAATTACTGATAATGAAATAATCCGTGCTGTGCAGAGAGAAAAAACTTTGCTTAAAGTAAATTTTTTGTTTTCATCGGATTCGATAGAAATCTTTCTGTTGTATAAAAAATTAAAAGGTGGTGTGCCATTTGATTCGTTGCTGCTGAGTAGAGACGAATATTTATTTCAAACAGAGCCAATTACTATTGAATACGGAAAACTAAATCAACCAATAGAAGACGTAGTTTATTCATTACAAAAAGGAAATTTTTCAAGTCCGGTTAAAGATTTAGAGGGCTGGTTTATCTATTACGCAAAAGAAAGAAGTGAAAAAACTTTTGGACAAAAAGAAAATCAATCTGTAACAAGTAAGGTAAAGTCAATAATTCTATCACGAAAACGAGAAGAAATTTTTCAACCATTTTATAAGAAATTTTTTAGCGGGAAAAAAGTAGAGACCGACGGTGAACTTTTCTGGAGGCTTGTCGATAAAATTGCATCAATTATGGCTGAGAAAAAACAAATTACAGACGCTAAAATGAAAACCGAATCCTCAGACCTCGTAAGAATTGAAAATGAATTTGGCAAAGACACTTTAAATATGCCTTTTATTAAATTCGAAAAAAACCCTCTCACGTTTAAAGAATTTTTAAGTTACTTTTTCTTTGATGGTTTTACAGTTGATACATTGGATTATAACATAATTGCACGAATGATGAATTATCGTGTAAAAAATATGATTGAACTGGAAATGTATTCGCGAGAAGGAATCAACAGAGGTTTACAAAATTCTCCCGAAGTAAAAAACGATATCGGAATGTGGAGAGAAAATTATTTGTCTTCGCTTTTGAGAAAACAATTTATTGACTCAATAAAAGTAAGTGATTCTGAACTTTTCGATTATTATTCAAAAATTAAAAATGATTCATTGAATCAAACCGAAGTGAATATTTTAGAAATCTTAACAGACAGCCTTGAAGTCGTAGAAAAAATATTAAATAGTGATTTAACAGATGATAATTTCCGAAGCCTGGCATTAATCCATACTAAAAGAGAATGGATAAAACCGAAGGGCGGAGAATTTGGTTTATTGCCGGTTGCTGCTCTTGGAGAAATTGGAAGAATTGCCATGCAGATGTCTGTTGGTTCGGTGTATGGACCCTTAAAATTACCAGAGGGTTATTCGGTTTTTAAACTAATTGAAAAAAAAGAACAACAACTTTTTACTCAAAATTTTGAAGAATCAAAAGAGCGGTTGCGAAAAGAACTTTCCGCTAAAAAGTATAAAGAAAAAATTATTCAGCAAACAGTTGAATTGGCAAACAAATATGGTGTAACGATTGATGAAAATTTATTATACAACACCAACATTGAAAATCTGAAAATGTATGTAATTCGTTATATGGGTTTCGGTGGAAAAATTACGGCCGTTCCTTTGACTATGCCATTTTCAGATTGGGTCGCTCCCTGGCAGGAAAGTAGGAAAGTGCTACCATAAAAGAAATTTATTTTAGTAAGTTTGTAATATAAATTATATGATTAAGGATTAAGCAGATGAAGTTAGATATTCATTCAACCACTATTATTGGAGTTGTACATAACGGTATAGCGGCAATGGGTGGAGACGGACAGGTAACTCTTGGAAACACAGTAATGAAACATAATGCAATGAAAATCAGGAAAATTGCAAACGGAAAGGTTCTTTGCGGTTTTGCCGGGGCAAGTGCAGATGCTTTTACATTGATGGAAAGATTTGAAGATAAGCTTGAACAGTACCGCGGAAATGTTAATCGTGCAGCCGTTGAACTTGCTAAAGAATGGCGAACAGATAAATATCTTCGCAGGCTTGAAGCGATGCTTGCTGTGGTATCGAAAGATTCTGCTTTAATAGTTTCCGGTAATGGAGATGTAATTGAACCTGACGAAAAAATTGTTGCAATTGGTAGTGGTGGCATGTATGCTCTTGCCGCCGCAAAGATGCTAAAGAAATACAGCAAACTTTCCGCAAAAGATATTGTTGAAGAAGCTCTAAAAACTGCTTCTGAAATTTGTATTTATACTAATGATAAAATTCACACAGAGGTAATTGAAAATTAAAATGGAAGAACAAACAAAAAAATATTTGCAAAAAGAATTAACACCAACTCAAATAGTTGACGAACTGAACAAATTTATTATAGGACAAACCGACGCTAAAAGAGCCGTTGCTATTGCCCTCCGCAACAGGTGGCGAAGACAACAGGTTGAAGACGAAATGCGCGAAGAAATTATGCCAAACAATATAATTCTTATTGGACCAACGGGTGTAGGCAAAACTGAAATTGCAAGACGATTGGCTAAACTTGCAAACGCTCCTTTTGTTAAAGTCGAGGCTTCAAAATATACTGAAGTCGGATATGTTGGAAGAGATGTTGAGTCAATGATAAGAGATTTGACAGACCTTGCTGTCACAATGGTAAAATCTGAACAGACTGAAAGCGTCAAGTCCAAAGCAGAAAATCTTGCAGACGAAAGAATACTTGATATTCTAATCCCACCAGTTAAAAAAACATCACCTGTAAATGGAAGCGAAGAAACCGAAAATAATACAGATATTGTTGTTGATGAATCTATACAAAATCAGAAAACGCGTGAATGGATGCGAGAAAAACTAAAAAAGGGTGATCTTAACGACAGAATGATAGAGTTTGATACTCAACAAGTTACAATGGGAATGCAAATTATGGGTCCCCTTGGCGTTGATGATCTTGGTATAAACATACAGGAATTAATGTCTTCGATGCTTCCAAAGAAAAAGAAAAAGAGAAAAACAAAAATTTCAGAAGCACGTGAAATTTTTGCTCAGGAAGAAGCACAAAAATTAATTGACCTTGATGCTGTTCAAAAGGAAGCTATACAAAGAGTTGAAAACTCGGGGATAGTTTTTATTGATGAGATTGATAAGATTGCCGGAGCAGGAAAAAGTCAGGGACCCGATGTTTCTCGCGAAGGCGTACAGAGAGATCTTCTTCCAATCGTTGAAGGCTCTACTGTTAATACCAAGTATGGCCCGGTCAAGACCGACCATATTCTGTTCATAGCCTCTGGAGCTTTTCATATTGCCAAACCTTCTGATTTAATTCCAGAATTGCAGGGGCGGTTTCCTATTCGTGTAGAATTAAAAAGTTTAACTGAAGAAGATTTTGTTCAAATACTTACTTTGCCACAAAATGCATTGCTTAAGCAGTATGCGGCCTTATTAGAGACAGAAGGTATAAAAGTAAAATTCACTGAAGATGGTATTAAAGAAATTGCTCGCACTGCTGCTTTGGTTAACGAACAGGTTGAAAACATTGGTGCTCGACGACTTCATACCATTTTAACAACAATAATGGAAGATATTCTTTTTGATGTCCCCGATAAGAATGTTAAAAAAGAATTTACAATTAATGCCAAACTAGTAAACAAAAAACTTGATTTCATTATTAAGAACAGAGATCTAAGTAAGTATATCCTTTAACTTCTTTTATAGACTTATTATGAAAAAATTTTTATTCTTTTTATTGATCACTTCATCAATCTTTGCTCAGGAATTTAAATTCATTATGATGTGCGATTCTCGTGGGCCGTATGTAGGAGTAAATGATTCTATTTTAATTCCAATAGTCAATCATGCAAACTTAAATCATCCTGATGCAAAATTTGTTTTTTTCCCTGGAGATATGGTTGATGGAAATGTTTTTACACCAGAAAAGACAGTTAAGGAATTACTTCACTGGAAAGAAGTGGTTTCTGCTTTTTATAACAATCCTAATATGATAGAACCAAAGATTTTTGTCACAGTTGGGAATCATGAAATTCGTAATCGTGAAGATGAAAAAAATTTCAGATTGATATTCAACAATATGCCTCAGAATGGTCCTGAAGATGAAAAAGGGTTAACGTATTCTTTCAATTTTAACAAAGTCCATTTTGCAGTTATAAACACCGATAAATATTATTATGGTATTCCCGAGGATACAGCTGACGACAGAAGAGATTGGCATTATATAAAACATCTTGACTGGTTGGAAAAAGATCTTAAAACAGCACGAGAGAATGGGAATAAAATTATAGTTGTTGGTCACGAAATGGCTTTCCCAACCGGTGGTCATCTAAAAGATGGCTTGCCAAATCTCCAGAGCAATCTCACCATTCCGCTTGATTCAACTAGAAAATGGTTTTTAAACCAACGTGATCAATTCTGGAAAATTCTTGTTGATAATGACGTATCGGCTTATCTCTGTGGTCACGAGCACCTTTACAGTCGATTGTCGGTTAACGGTATATATCAAATTATTTCAGGCAGTTGCGGTGCTCCCGTTTACTATCACAACCCTGTCTTCGGTGATACTACAACAATATTAAAACCAGGACAGGAAATGAGTTACAAAGACGCTCTTCCTTACTACAAAATTTTAAATTACAATTATAAACCAGGGGAAAATGCCCAAGCCTCTGAAGACTTTTTGGGTCTTAGAGCTTTTACATATCTTGCCTTATCTGTAAAAGAAGATAAAATTATTGTAGAAACTTTTGGTGCTTTTCCGAAAGAAGGAACTTTAAACGTAATGGGAACCGACATCAATCTGCTTGACAAGTTCGAAATTCCATTTGTAAAAACAAAAAACTAGTTTAAAAATTGTTTTTCATTTTTAGTCTAATGTGTTAGAAAAAAAATCTCTAAATATTCTATTAAAAGCTCTGAAAAATCTTGAAGAGGGATTTTCTCTTCCTTCAGTAAATTTAAATCTTCAGCATCCAGAATATATTGAAAAAGTTTTACTTGAAATTTCCGAAAAGCTAAAAGATAATTATCCTTATTTCCATCCTTTGTATGTTGGACAAATGTTAAAACCCCCACACCCAGTTGCAAGATTAGCGTATATGCTTGCTATGTGGATTAATCCCAACAATCATGCTCTTGATGGTGGACGAGCAAGTTCAATTATGGAAAAAGAATCTGTCTATGAACTTGCAAAAATGATTGGCTGGAAAAAACATCTTGGTCATTTAACAAGCGGTGGAACAATGGCAAACCTAGAAGCATTATGGATTGCCGGTTTGTTGCAGCCCGAAAAAAAAATTCTTGCATCAAGACAAGCTCACTATACTCACAGCCGAATAAGTTCTGTACTCAAAATTGAGTTTGGGTTTGTTGAGACAAACGAAAAAGGACAAATGGATTTGAATTCATTGATGCAAAAACTAGAAGAAGGAAATGTTGGAACTATTGTTGCAACAATGGGAACAACCGCCATGGGAGCCGTTGATCCATTACATAAAATTATTGAATTAAGAAATGAATTTAACTTTCGAATACATGTTGATGCTGCTTATGGAGGTTATTTTAAACTTGTTGATAATTTAGACGGTGAAACGAAGAATGCATTTAATGTATTGTCAGAAGTTGATTCAATAGTAATTGATCCTCACAAACATGGTCTTCAGCCATATGGATGCGGCTGCATAATTTTCAAAGATCCCTCTGTTGGAAAATTTTACAAACACGATTCTCCTTATACATATTTCTCTTCTGATGAACTTCATCTTGGAGAAATTAGTTTAGAGTGTTCAAGAGCCGGAGCTGCTGCCGTTGCTTTGTGGGCAACTATTAAACTTTTACCTCTTAAACAAAATGGAGATTTTGCTAAATCATTAAAAAAATGTCGCGATGCCGCAATTGAGTTTTATAATAGACTTTCGAATGATAAAAGATATTTTGTGCCGGTTAAACCCGAACTCGATATTGTTTGCTGGACAATCAAAAGTGAAGACACAGCTTTATCTTCCAAACTTGCAAAAGAAGTGTTTCATGAAACCGCGAAAAACAATCTTCATCTTGCTCTGGCTGAACTTCCAGCGAATTTTTTTGCTGAATCAGGAATTAAAATTAATTCGGAATCGGTTACTTGTTTGCGATCTGTTTTGATGAAACCCGAACATTACGATTGGTTAAATGAAATCTGGAGTTTATTAAACAATTCAACTGATTTCGTTTTAAATAAGAACAGATAAAAATTTTTCTTTGATCCCTTCAATACATTTAAAAAGTAGCTTTCCTTAATCTCAGTGAATTACTTACAACACTGACCGAACTAAAAGCCATTGCAAAAGCGGCAAATATTGGATTTAGCAAACCCATTGCTGCTACAGGTATTCCCACTATATTATAAATAAATGCCCAGAATAAATTTTGTTTTATTGTATTGATGGTTCTTTGTGATAACTTAATCGTGCGTAAAACATTTTGTAAGTTTCCATGAATTAAAGTTATATCTGCAGTCTCAATTGCTATGTCCGTGCCAGTCCCAATTGCAATAGAAACGTCCGCCTGCGCAAGCGCAGGAGCATCATTAATTCCATCACCAACCATAGCAACTAGTTTTCCTTCGTTTTGAATTTCCTTTATTACTAATGATTTATTTTGTGGAAGGATTTCGCTTATCACTCGATCTATGCCAACCTGGCTCGCTACTGAATTTGCAGTACTTGAATTATCTCCCGTTATCAAAATTGGCTCAATGTTTAATCTTTTCAGCTCCAAAACAACATCTCTTGCAGATTCTTTTATCGTATCAGAAATCTCCACCACAGCAGAAAGTTTTTCGTCTACCGAAACAAATACCAACGTGTTTCCGACTTGTAATTTGCGTTCAATTAATTTATCAGCACAAGTGCAATCAATTTGGTTCTCGTTCATCAATAAAAGATTTCCAATAAGAATTTTCTTGTTGTCGATTTCTGCTGACACACCAAATCCAGTAAAAGATGTAAATGCTTTTACTTCTTTGAATTGTAAAGATTTCAGTTTAACATATTTTACAATTGTCTTTGCAATAGGATGTTCGGAAAAATTTTCAATCGAACCAATTAATGACAAAATTTCATTCTCATTTGCATAATTAAAAAAATAAATGTTATTAACTTTTGAGTCACCCGTTGTTATTGTTCCTGTTTTATCAAAAAGAATGGTTTTAACTTTGCTTGCATTTTCAAGACTGATTGCATTTTTAATAAGGATTCCGTTATTCGCTCCCAGACCTGTCCCCACCATTATTGCTGTAGGTGTTGCAAGTCCAAGAGCACAAGGACATGCAATTATAAGTACAGAAATAAAATTTACCATTGCGAGGGAAAAATTTGCACCAAGAAAAAAATACCAAACAGCAAAAGTCAATATTGCTATTATAACTACAGTCGGAACAAAAACAGAAGCAACTTTGTCTGCAAGCGATTGTATAGGGGCTTTTGCCGTTTGTGCTTCTTCAACTAATTTTATTATTTGTGCTACCAATGTATCCTTTCCGACAGCAGTTGCTTCAAAGTGAAAAATTCCATTAAGATTAATTGTCCCGCCTGTTACTTTGTCTTTTGTACTTTTTTCAACCGGAAGACTTTCTCCTGTTATCATCGACTCATCCACTAAAGAATTTCCACTAAAAATAATTCCATCAACCGGGATTTTTTCACCGGGTCGAACAAGTATTTTATCTCCTATAATCAATTCACTTAACGGCAATATTACTTCCTTTTCATCCCGAATAACTGTTGCGGTTTTAGGTTGAAGTTTTAGAAGTTTTTTAATTGCTGTACTTGTTTTGCTTTTCGCTTTTGCCTCAAGCATTTTTCCCATCAATATTAAAGTAATTATTGATGCAGAAGTATCAAAATAAACATGAGTTTGTAAGCTATAATGATTTGCAAACTCACGTAGAAAAACATTCAGGGAACTATATACATAGGCTGCTCCAGTACCCACAGCAACCAATGTATTCATATCTGCAGAAAAATTTTTTGCAGACTTATATGCCGAAATGAAAAATCTTCTTCCCGGCAGAAAAATTATAAGAGTTGTTAAAAAGAAAAATATTTTGTCCCATTTGTGTAAACTTAAAAATGACATACGAACAAACCAATCCATCATACCAAACATGCTAATTAACACGACCGGCAATGAAAGAATAAGACTTAAAATAAAATCTCGTTTTAACTGGCGATAAGTTTCATCCTGAAAATTTTCTTCCTTCTTTTGTTCCGGCAAGACCAATTTATATCCTGCCTCTGCTACTTTTCGGCTTATTTCACTAAGACTTACGATACTATTATCAAAGATAATTGTCGCTTTTTCAGTTGCAATGTTTACACTTACTGAACTTACACCATTTATTTTTTTTAATGTTTTCTCAACCCGTGCCACACAGCTTGCGCATGTCATCCCCTCAACTGGAAGAGAAATTTGATTTTCTGTTCTGTCCATTTATAGATTAACTTTATATCCTTCTTCTTCAATTGCTTCAATAATTCGATTAATTGCAACTAAATTATCATCATATTCTAAAATAGCTTTACCAATTTGAACATCAACCACTCTGACTCCATCGATTGTTTTTATTGCTTTGGTTACATGCATAACGCAATGATTACAGGTCATACCTTCAATTTTTAATTCAATTTTTTTCATTTATCTCCTTCATTATTGTTTTCATATTATTAAACAAAAATTTTAAATCGGTAATTCAATGTAAATAAAAAAAGTCTTCCGATTTACAGAAGACTTTTACTATATAAGTTATCGATTTCTACTCAAGACCTCGTTTTTTGAGAAGAGGTTCAATGCTTGGTTCTTTCCCTCTGAATTTTATGTAAAGAGCCATTGGATCTTCGCTTCCTCCTTTAGAAAGAATATTTTCTCTAAAAGAATTTGCAGTAACTTTATCAAATAAACCTTTCTCTTTGAAAGCCTGGAATGCATCTGAATCAAGAACTTCTGCCCAGATATAACTGTAATACCCGGCAGAATATCCCCCAGCAAAAATATGCTGAAAGAAAGTGCTTCTGTAACGGACACCAATTTCTGGAATTACTCCAAGCCTGCTAACAAGATTCGATTCAAATTTCTCAACATCAATTGGTTGTTCTTTTGTAATGGAATGATAATCCATATCAAGCAATGATGCTGTCAGGTAAGATACTGTTTGAAATCCCTGGTTAAACTTTCTTGACTTTTGAATTTTTTCAATAAGCTCATCGGGAATTACTTTATTGGTTTTATAATGCTTTGCAAACATTTTTAATACTTGCGGTTCAGTCACCCAGTTCTCCATAATTTGCGATGGTAGTTCAACAAAATCCCATGCAACGTTTGTTCCGCTTAAAGATGGATAAGTTAATTTTGACAACAATCCATGCAGCGCATGTCCAAATTCATGAAACATTGTTTCAACTTCATCAAGTGTTAAAAGTGCAGGATTATCTTTTGTTGGTTTAGAAAAATTTCCGGTATTATAACAAATCGGGGTTACAAATTTTTCATCAATATTTGATTGAAGCCTGTAATTATTAGACCATGCTCCAGCTCTTTTGCTTTCACGGGGAAAATAATCAGTATAAATTATTCCTATGTGTTTGCCGTTTGCTTCTTTTATTTCAAACACTTTTACATCAGGATGATAAACAGGAATATCTTTTCGTTCCTTAATATTAAAACCATAAAGTTTTTTAACTACCTGAAATAATCCATCAATTACATTTTCCAGCTTGAAATATGGACGAAGCATTTCCTCATCTAAATCATATTTCTCTTTCTTCAATTTTTCTGAATAATAAAGCCAATCCCATGGTTGAAATTTGAAAGTTTGTCCATCTTTTTTAGCGAGATTCTGAAGTTCAGTTAACTCGTTTTTTGCAACTTTTAAAGCAGGTTCCCATAGTCTCATTAAAAAGTCATAAACCTTTTCAGGATTCTTAGCCATATACTCATCCTGTATAAATTCGGCGTGAGATTTATACCCTAATAAGTTTGCTCTTTGTAAGCGAAGCAAAACCATTTGTTCAACTATTTTTTTGTTATCATATTCATTGTTGTTATTGCCTCTTAAAGTGGAAGCCAGATACATTTTTTCTCTAAGTTCTCTTTTATCGCTGTACATCATAAACGGACGATAACTTGGCTGCTGCAAAGTAAAAACCCATTTGCCTTCATTACCTGTTCTTTTAGCATCTTCTTTTGCGGCTTCAATTACTGTTGGTGGAAGTCCGGATAAATCTTTTTCATTATCTATAACCAGCAAAAATGAGTTAGTCTCTTTTAAAACATTTTCTCTGTACTTCAAAGAAAGCAATGATAGCTCTTCATTAATTTTGCGAAGTTTTGTTTTGTCTTGTTCGTTAAGATTTGCACCGCTTTTAATAAAATCGCGGTAGAGTTTTTCTACCAATGTGTTTTGTTCGGGTGTTAATTTTAATGATTCTTTTTGTTCATAGATTTTCTTTATCCGTTCGAAAAGTTTCGGATTTAAATTAATATCATCGCTATGCCTTGACATTAATGGTGAAAGCTCGGTTGATATTTTTTGTATTTCGGGACTTGTGTTTGCGCCAGCAAGATGGTAGAATACTCCGCTTACTTTTGAAAGCAGCTCTCCGCTTTTTTCCATTGCCTCAATGGTGTTTTTGAATGTTGGCAACTCTTTATTATTAACTATTGCATCTATCTCTGTCTTTTGTTGTTTCATGCCTTCAAGAAACGCTGGCATAAAATGCTCGTTCTTTATCAAATTAAATGGAGGAACTTCAAAAGGAGTTTTCCATTTTTCAAAAAAAGGATTGCCGGTAGCGTTGTCACTGTTGTTTGGACTAAAAAATAACATAAATGGTAAACAGAATAAAATTAACAAATATTTTTTCATTGTATAACCTGAGTTTGTTGAAAAAAGTTTATTGAAACTTAAACAATAATTTTAAAATGCATTATATCTTTTTCTGGCAATGGTTAAATAATTACGCTAAAGGTTGCATAATGTCTTTCAGTTAACAAAAAATTTCCCACCTTGCGATGGGAAATTAAGAATAAGAACAACTCTCAATATTCTTTTTTAATAACTATCTTTTGTTAAGATAACTTTTCCTTTAAATATTCGATATATAAAAATAGTATAAGCAAGTACAATTGGCACACCAATAAGAGCAATAATAAACATAGTGTTTAATGTCGTCTGGGATGATGATGAATTATAAATCGTTAAACTATTTTCAAGATTAATGCTTGAAGGAACTAGTTTTGGAAAAAGACTCAATGCTGTTAATCCAATCATTACTAAAATCATAATTGATGATGATAGAAAAGCATAACCATACTTGCCTGATTTTGTCATAACAGGTATAGAAATAATTGAAACGAAAAGGATTACTAATAAAATCCAGAACAAGAAATTCCCGAGAACATTTTCAAACAGATATGGAGCTACAAAAAATGTTGTAAATGTACCGGCAAAGTAAATCACAACAAAGGCGATCCATGCTTTGCCTATCAAATTAACCATTCTTTTATGCTGTTCTCCTTCAGATTTTAATGCCATGTAAATTGCCCCATGTAAAACAAATAGAATAACACTGATTAATCCTACTAAAATTGCATAGGGATTTAATAATTCGAAAAATGAAATTGAAGCGAAAACCTGATTGTTTTTCATTTCAACCGGAAGACCTTTTAATATATTTCCTACTGCCACGCCATATAATAATGCGGGAACAAGACTACCGAGCCCAAATGCAAGGTCCCAGTACTTTTTATTCTTTTCATTTGCCGTGTACTTTCTGAATTCAAATGAAACTGCTCTAAATATTAAAGCTACAAGCAAAAGTATAAATGCCAGATAAAATCCGCTGAATATGGTCGCATAAACAACCGGGAAAGCTGCAAACAAAGCTCCGCCGCCTGTAAGTAGCCACACTTCATTTCCGTCCCACACAGGTCCAATTGCGTTTATATTTATTCTTTTTTCTTTCTCTACTTTTGTAAATAAATTGATTATGCCTACGCCAAGATCAAAGCCATCAAGTACCGCATAACCAATAATTAAGACAATGAAAAGCACAAACCAAACTAAATTCATATCCATTACGCTAACACCTCATTTCTATGAACAGGTTCGGGACCGTGTTCAATTTTTCTTTTAATAAAAAATATTAACACCCAAAGCAAAAGTATATAAATAAGTCCTAACAGAATTATTGAAAAAAGTATTTCCCATGAAGAAACAGTAACAGATACCGCTTCTTTTGTTTTCATTAATTTATAAACTATCCATGGTTGTCTACCAACTTCTGCGGCAATCCAACCAAGCTGACAAGCGATTAATGGAAGCGGAATAGACCAAGCCAGAATTCTCAACAAATTCTTTTTATCCCAAAGTTTATCTTTTTTAATCAGGTAAACTGTTAAAGCCATAATAAAGATAAAGTACATTCCCAGGATCACCATATTATGATAAGAAACAAATGTTAAAAACAATGGTGGGATTTCATCTCGCGGAAATTCATTGATGCCTTTTATTTTTGCATTCACATCTCCAAATGCAAGCCAACTTAATAAACCGGGAATTTCAATTTTTGCTTTTAGCTCAGGCGGTCTATCAGTTGGAAAAGCAAACAATGCAACAGGCGCCCCACTTTGGGTTGTATAAAGTCCTTGTATTGCTGCAAATTTTTCGGGTTGAGTTTGAGCGACCTGTCTTCCATGCTCGTGACCAAAAGGAAAGACTTCTAATAGGGAAACTACCAGACCAAAAATCGCAGCTAATTTTAATGCCTTTTTTGCGGTTTCAACTTCCTTCTTTTTAAGAATTAAAATTGCTGAAATTCCTGCCATTAAAAATGCACCACTAATAAGAGCGGCGTCAACGGTGTGGAAGAAACGAATTAGAGTAGAAGGATTGAAAACCGCCTCCCAGAAATTTGTTAGCTCTGCTCGGTTATTTCTTAAAATAAATCCTGTTGGTGTTTGCTGCCACGAGTTTGCAACTAAAATCCAGAAAGCAGAAATTGTTGCACCAACTGCAACCATTAATATAGAGAACCAGTGCGTTCCTTTAGAAACCTTTTCTCTCCCGAAAATATAAAGCCCTAAAAAAGAAGACTCGAGGAAAAAAGCAAACACGCCTTCCGCCGCAAGTGGAGCCCCAAAAATATCTCCTACAAATTTACTATACTCTGCCCAGTTAGTTCCGAATTGAAATTCCATTACAATTCCGGTTGCAACACCAACAGCAAAAATAAGAGCAAGAATTTTTCCAAAAAATTTTCCGATGACCACGTAAGTTTCATCTTTTTTTCTCCAGCCAATCCCCTCAACAACGACAAGCAGCCATGCAAGCCCTATTGACAAAGGTGGAAATAAAAAGTGAAATCCTACAGTCATTGCAAATTGAATACGTGCAAGCAATACTGCATCCATATAGATTTATCCTTTCAATGATGATTACAAGTTAAGTTTTCCTCGTTCACAAGTTCTCCTTTCAAAAATTTAATTACTGCTTCATCAGCATTATTTTCTGAAGTAAGAATTGGAATTATGTTATTGGCTTTTAAGTCTTCTATTAATCTCCAGCCGCCCCCCTGAAATAAAATGTAAGAACAATCCTTCAATCCCTCAATCAGATTCTCGTGTCCATGTCTGTGTCCTTCACCATGATGATGTTCGTGATTGTGGTTGTGAGAAGAATGGTGGTGAGTAAAATTATTTTGTCTTATTTCTTTGTTTATAATTTTATTCTCATCTACTTCATATACAATAAATCCATGACATCTGCCTACGTGTCCTGTTAAATTAATTTCATCGTTTGTTGCTACTGCTATTTTCATAATTATTCCTTTCTTTTTCTTTGTGCTTTTTTTCACAAAACTTATTGTTTGTTGAAACCTTAAAGTTCAAGGTATCAACTATTTTTATTGCTTTTCCGTTCAAGATTCCATCAACAAGTTTATACCTTGCCGATTCAATAATTCTGCCAAACGTTGCTCTTGATATTTTCATTTCTTTAGCTGCTGCCTCCTGAGACAAAGCGAGGTAGTCCGCCAATCTCATCGCTTCCAGCTCATCATGTTCTAACAAAATTTCTTCAAGTGAATACATTGGAATTCCGCGAGGCTTGAAATAATAAGCTGCCGGATTACATTTTATTGTTCTATGTTTTTTAGGTCTTGGCATAATTTGTTCATTATGAGCATATGCTCATATCAAAATTATGAAAACTTTTTTTTTTATTCAAGTAATTTAAATTTCCCGGAAGTAAGGTGGAAATTGTACTTTTTATTAACTCGTTTCTTTTATAGATTTGAATTGAAATTATTATGAAAATAACAAAATTAATTCTGTTTCTTTTTGCAGTCGCTTTTAATATAGCCTATTCACAGGTTGAAGAAAAAATAATCATTCCACCTGTTATAGATTCTGTTAAATTACTTAACACCGAAAACCCTTTAATGGACTTCGGAAATAAAATGGAGCAATATGAAACCAATCTACCTTTGCTGAATTTAAAAGGGATGGTTCTCTCTCAGAATTTATCTTCAACTATAAACATTAAGACGTACAAACATTTTAGTTTTGAAGATGACGGCTTTTACCCAACGGCAGATTTTCTCTCACCCCTCTATTCACAATATGTCAAACAACAGAATATGAAAACGTTGTATTATATTCTTGGTATGGCACAATACGCAGCAGTAGGGTACCTTGCAGTTGAGCATATTCGCAAATACGGTTTCTGGGATAAAAAAAAGAAATAGTTTAATTTCTGTTTTTTATTAACTCAAATATCTTTTCGGAAAGTTTTTTCATTATCGGCAAAGCTTTTTCTTCTTCTATTGGAAGAAAGCATGCAACGATAAATTTTGTTGTTCCGTCATCAACAATTCCAACATCATGTGTCCAGTTTGAATACCATCCCGTTTTATGATAATACATTGCGTTTTCCGGCAAGCCCGTCGCAAGTTTTGATTTATCGAGTTGTCTTCCAAGCAAACATTTCATCTGCTGACTGACCCATGGATTAACAAGTTGATTGGTGTAAATCTTATATAAAAAATCTGCGGCGTGCATTGCGCACGTTTCTGTTCCCTTCACATTTTCATAACCGGGTTCTTCGTATTTCCGTTTAAGAAATTTTCTGGTTACTTCACTTCCATACCAATTGTACCCGTGCATCATTTCGTTTATGTTTTTTCGGTCAGCAATATCAATCAAACAATTAGCTGCTGAGTTATCGCTTCGCGTAATCATTAAGTCAAGCAAGTAATTTATTGTTACCGTATCTCCATCTTTCAATAAAGGGCGCGGATCGCTTTTTATTTCTTTTGTTTTATCAACATCATTTGGAAACTTAACAAGGTAATCCTGGAACAAAGAAATTTCACCTTTTACTATTCTTTCCAGAACAGTTGCAGCCACATACATTTTATAAACAGAGGCGGGATAAATAAAATTATCTTCATTCACTCCACCCAAAACAGGATTCTTTTTTGTCAAATCAATTACGGCTAGAGAAATTTGTTCGGCTCCATCTTCTGTGTCAAAGTCTTTGTCTAAATTTAATTCAACAACAATTTGTTTTAATCCTTTCGAAAGAACTTCATCAGAACTAAAAGACGACTGAACTCTCGTTCTTTGAGCAAAATGAATTGAAGATAAAATATATAAAGCTATAAAGTATTTAATCATAATTTTCTCTTACAAATTTTTTATTTAACCAGCATCATCTTACCGGATTTGATATTGTTATTAAAGTAAAGTCGATAGATATAATATCCGCCCGGCAAGTGTTCCGCATTAAATTGTTCTTTGTAAATTCCCGCTTCTCTTTCTTCGTTTATCAACTGGCATACTTTTTCTCCAAGCAAATTGAACACCTCGAGTAAAACTTTTCCTTTTGAGGGAATTGCAAAACGAATATTTGTTACAGGATTGAAAGGATTGGGATAATTGTTGTAAAGCGTAAACGTAAAATTTCTCTTCAAATCTATATCAACGGCATTCGAGTAATCGATTGAACCATTGCTGTTTACTTGCTTTAATCTGTATGAAGAAATTCCCGGCAAAGGAATTTCATCATAATAAAAATAATTTGTACGCGAATTGCTGATTCCCTTCGCTAATAAGGTTCCAATGGTCTCCCAACTTTGCAAATGAAAATAATTATACCGTTGTATTTCGTAACGAAGAATATTGTTTTCACTTTCTGTTCGCCATTGCAGTAATATTTTCCCTTCTTCTTCTTTTGCAGAAAAAACACTTAACTCAACAAGCACAGGATTTTCTGGAAACGTTTGACTAAGAGCTGTATAAAGTTTTAACTGGTTTTGTTCTGTGTCCCGCAGCTTTGCATATGCTTGTTCTATGTGTATGAATCTGCCTGCGTTGTAATTCGCAAATTGTGTGCATGGGTTGGCTACTTCATTTATCAGCCTTCCTTGTGTATTTGTTGTTGCCGTAAGACGATTCCAATCTGTATTTATATGTGCAATTTTAAATGTTAAAGATGTATCAATATTGTAAAGATTTTCTTTTAACAAAATAAGATAATCAACTTCAGGAGCGAGTGGAGTGCCGTTGCTTAATACTAAATCAGGATCGCCTGCAAGTAAATCAAATCCATGAACCTGTATTACTATAAGTCCCGGGATATTGTTGTTCAGCACTTCGGTTGCTTTCTGGAATGTCCCATTAACAATATGAGCATGATCTGATTTCCTGAACCTTACATTCGGAATGCCGCACGCAGACGTCACACCAGAACAGTCAGAAGAATCGGAACTATTACATCGATGAGCACCGCTTATAAAAAAGGCTCTTCCACCAAGATTCTTAAATATCATAAAGCCCTGCTTGCCTGTGTTTATGTCATCAAGCGGATGAGGACTTTGTACAATAATTCTATGTCGCAACGGAACAGGATCAAAAACGAAAGTTCCCCAGTAGTTTAGAGAATCCTCTCGCTTCTGAAGAATATAATAAACTTTATTCGGCACTGAAGAAATGTCTGTGTACTGAATTAACCTGTAACCAATACTCTCCGCAAGCTGATGTGCAAGAGTATAATTTTCAAGAAATGTGTTAAGTACAACCTGTTCCCATGTTTTTAACTGTTCTTCTGATGGTGTTTGATATTCATTTGTTCCATTGCCTGATGGAATAGAGGAAATTATCTCGTTCATCTTAAGCGTAATATTTCCCGATTCAACTATCTGCGAATAATTGAAACAAGAAAATAATATCAGCAGCCCGATAAAAAATAATTTCTTCATTCTAAATTTATTTTGGGTTCTTTACAAAGGTATAAGGCGTAAATTCAATAAAGTCATCTACATATAAAGTAAACGAAACAGCTTTTCCATCTTTAACAACAAACGGTAAAACTTTTATTCCATAAGTTGGATCGTTGTAAGTGCAGAGAAATCTGTTCGAACCAATGTGTTCAAGTTTTCCTGTAAGCTTTGAATGATGTTCAAATGACATTTCGAGAAAATTATCTTTTTCCTTAATCTCTACAAACCCATAAACATCATTAATGTATTTGCCCGCAAAATCTTTTATCAAAACATCAGGTTTAATGTTCATCTTTGCAGAATCTTTCCATGCTTCTATTTGCTTGCTTACAACTTCTTTCTGCTGTTTTGCTCTTGTATAAAAATAATTATCATAATCTCTGAAAGGCAAACCAAGATAAGCGTCTATTATTTCCCATTTCAATGCCTGAAAGAAAGGATTCTGGTCATCGTTTGTAAGAACAACTACACCAAGATTTTCTTCAGGCAGAAGTGTAACAGAAGAAACAAATCCATTCACTCCGCCCGTGTGTGAAATCATATCTCTGCCGGCGTAGTCCTGTAAATCCCAGCCAAGTCCGTACAACCTGTAATGAGCAACATTAAACGGATGTCTTGTTCTTCCCTGTATTGTTTCCGGTTTTCGTGTTCTTTGAATTACTTTAAATGGTATCACCTGTTTTCCATTATACCTGCCGCTATCAAGCTGAGCAATTAACCAGTGACTCATATCATTAACAGAAGAAGAAATGCTTCCACATGGTGCAAGGTTATCTATTTTAGGAATTGGCAGCACTATTGTTTTGCCCTCATATTGTGTGTGCGGCTTTGCAGCATTGGTTTGATTTACAAGCTCATCTGCAAGCGGAACTGTATGGTTCATTTCTAATGGTTCAAGGAAATTTGTCCGAATAAACTCATTCCATTTTAATCCTGAAATTTTTTCTATCACTTTGCCCGCCACACCATAACCTGCATTTGTATATCCATACTTTGTTCGGAAACCATAAAGAGGAGTAATTTTTCCAAACTTATCAACCACCTCATCTCCTGTTAAATCCGAAGTCCAGTACATAAAATCTCCCTGAAAAGTTTCAAGCCCCATTCGATGAGAAACAATATCGGTAAGATTAATTTGTTCCGTAACCCACGGATCTTTCATCTTAAAGTAGGGAAGATATTCAGTCACTTTATCATCAAGCGAACACTTGCCTTCTGATTCCAGCAATGCAAGAGCCGTTCCTGTAAATGCTTTTGTGTTCGAACCAATCATAAACAAAGTGTTCTCATCAACTTTATCATTTTTTCCATGCTCAATAAAACCATAACCTTTAAGCAGAACAGCTTTGCCATTCTTTACTATTCCAACCGAAAGACCTGGAATATTCCATCGCTCCATTGCCTTTTGAATATAATTATCAAGGCTATCTTTTATGAATGAACGGCTGCCGCTTTGCGAATAAGCAGTAAAACTAAAAGCTATTAATAATAAGAATAATAAAATTTTTTTCATTGTGCGCCTAATAAAATTTTTTTACAGACATAAATTAACAAACGAATAACAAACAAAAGAAACGTATTAAGAAAAGTTTCTGCAGTTAATTAGAAAAAATTTTCTTTTTGCATAACAAGAAAATTTAATATTTTTCTTAAGACAATAAATAATATTGCTTAAAAAAATAATCAAACGATAAACAGCAGCCATTTGTAAAAACGCAACAAAATATATGTAAAGTGATAAAAAACTCTTAAATTTTAACAATAAATGAAAAAAATAAAAGAGATATATACGCAATATTGCGTACTTACAGATGTTATATGAAATTGCTGCCGAAAAGGAGAAAATGAATGATGAATATGGAAAAAGGAGAAATTTTTGAGGGAAAATGGTATGTTTACCCTCCAATGCGAAATGCTTTGGTAGCAGGTTTGCTTACAGGCATTGCCTTTGGTTTGGCTCATCTCGGGATTATCCCTTCGTCGGTAGAGATGGGTATCTATATAGTGGCAATACTGCTGGGCGGATATCACTGGGGTCGCGAAGGTATCGAAGAGTTGTTCGAAGAAAAGGAAATCGGCATAGATATCTTAATGATGGCAGCTACTGTTGGCTCAGCGATATTGGGTATGTGGGACGAAGCCGCCTTTTTGGTATTTTTGTATGGTGCTGCAGAAGGATTGGAAGAATACACCTATGCCAAAACCAGAGCTTCTATAAAAAAGCTTCTTGACCTTGCTCCTAAAGAGGCTCGGGTTCTAAGGGATGGAAACGAGGTGATTGTCCCGGCAGAAGAATTGAAGGTTGGAGAAATATTCATCGTTAGACCTGGTGAATCCGTTCCTACTGATGGCATTATTGTAAAGGGAAGTTCCAGCATTAACGAGGCCTCAGTTACAGGCGAATCTATTCCGGTTGAGAAAAAGGAAGGAATGAAGGTTTTTGCCGCCACAATGAATCAAGAAGGAGCCTTGGAGATAAGAGCCACCGCTACTTTTGAAGATAATACCATTTCCAAGATAATACATTTAGTAGAGGAGGCACAGGAACAAAAAGGTAAAGCCCAGCAATTCATTGAGAAGTTTGGAAGAAGATACTCCCCTATAGTCCTCTTGAGTGCGTTGCTTCTCATAGTTATTCCTCCCTTTTTAGGGCTATCTCTTTCTGACTGGGCGTCGAGAGCAGTTGTTCTTTTAGTTGCCGCCGCTCCCTGTGCCCTTGTGATGTCAACCCCCGTTGCCATCGCCGCAGGTATCGGAAAGGCCGGAAGGTCTGGTGTGTTGATCAAAGGAGGTGTTCATCTTGAAAACTTGGGCAAGATTAAGGCAGTGGCATTCGATAAGACAGGAACACTCACTAAGGGTAAGCCAGTGGTGACTGATGTTCTGCCCCTCAACGGAAGCGAAGACGAGATTATGAATTTGGCTTGTAGTGTAGAGAAATACTCTGAGCATCCATTGGCTTTAGCAATTTGTGAGAGGGCAGGGAAAGCCTGCGCCAGAAATTCAGAGATCAGTGATTTCCGTGCCATAGCCGGTTATGGAGCCATGGCAAATATAGGAGGGAAAACCATTTATGTAGGAAAACAAGGACTTTTCAAAAAGTTTGGGCAAGACATTCGGTCCATCCCACACGTTGAAGATTTAAGAAACGAAGGAAAAACTGTTGTACTCGTCGGGACGGAGGAAAGTATTGGCGGTATCATTGCTATTAGGGATGAGATAAGACCTCATGCAAAAAAGGTTATAGAAAATATTCAAAAGATGGGGGTCAAAGTTATCATGCTGACAGGAGACAATGAAGTAACAGCTAAGGCGATTGCAAAAGAACTGGGCATAGATGATGTCAGAGCAGATCTCAGTCCGGAGGATAAGATTAAGGCGATAAAGGAATTGGAAAAGCAGTATGGAGCAGTTGCCATGGTGGGCGATGGCATAAACGATGCCCCGGCTCTCGCAGAGGCAAGCGTGGGAATAGCTATGGGCACGGCAGGAACAGATGCGGCGATTGAGGCAGCCGATGTTGCTCTGATGGCAGATGACCTAATGAAAATTCTCTATGCAGTCAATTTGGCTAAAAGAGCAAGGAAAATCAGTATGCAGAACATCATCTTCTCACTGATACTCCTGGCTGTGCTAATTCCATCTGCCCTCATTGGCATTATGACGGTTGCCACTGCAGTCTTCTTTCATGAAGCATCAGAGCTTTTGGCAGTAGCCAATGGATTGCGTGTAGGGAGAGATTGAATGCGACTTATAGCAGCAACTTCATATAACAGCGGATAAAAGGCTTCGCTACGCTTCGCCCAAATTGCCTTCGGCAACTTCTTTTATCCGCAGAACGTTAGCTGCAAGCGTATTACGACACGACACAACAGAAAATGACCGTTAAACAGACAAGAAAAAAGTAAACCATTTTGACAGTTGACAGACAACATAAAGACCATACTTCAACAGGACATTTGAGCCGACACTCAAGCCGACCCGATGTTTTTTATTTTTTTCCCACCGCACATTTTTTAAAACCATTTTTGAAAGACAGCCACCGCACAGCAAGCACATTTGCATTTTTGTCAATGCACAAGCCGACCCAAAAAATGCAAAAGAGCTTGCTCTTGCCTACGCACCCAAGCCCACCCACCACTCTGACACAATACGAATGGATTTCAAGAGAAAAACGGGCAGACAACGGTATTAAATTTTAACTTTGACAATTGGAAAATTGAAGTAATAAATGACGACAAAAACAGAAACAAAACAGTTTCAATATGAAATACAAAGCTATCAGGAGGACTGTGTTACAAACACTACCAGTCTTTTTGAAAGTCTTCGCCAAAATGTAAAATTTGTTGATGTATTACAGGAGCATCATCAAAAAAACAAATACAATTTCCCGGTTCAAGACACTAAAAACATTGACATAATGATGGAAACGGGAACGGGTAAAACATTCACGTTTATAAAAACCATTTTTGAACTGAGTAAGCATTTCGGCTACAAAAAATTTATCGTTCTTATTCCGACAGTTCCAATCCGAGAAGGAACAAAAACAAACTTAGAGGATACGAAAGATTACTTTAAGAGCTTCTACGCAAACGAGAAAGAAAAAGAAATTGAAACCTTTGTTTACGAAGGTGGAAACATTTCAGCCGTTAGACAATTTATCGGCACTTCGCATTTATCGGTTTTGGTAATGACACCAAGCTCATTCAGCCACAAAGACAATATCTTAAACCGACCATTAGAAAAAGACATTAACACACCTGAATTATTCGTAAACAATCAGGAACCGCCTAAATCATATTTGGAATGTTTGAAACGTCTGAATCCGATTGTGATAATGGACGAGCCACACCGTTTTGAGGGTAACGCTTTTAAAACCTATTTTGAAGGTTTTGAAAATTACTTTTTGCGTTTTGGTGCTACTTTCCCAAAAAAGAAAGACAGTTTGCCTTTATCCAATGTAGCGTTTGTATTAGACAGCATTTCTTCATTCCGCCAAAGTTTAGTAAAGAAAATTGTGGTTTATACGCAAGACGTAGTTGAAAACACAGACACACTCATTGGTATTGACAACAAAAAAGCCATTGTAAGCACTTTAACAAATGGAATTATAGCCAGACGAGAATTAGGAGTTGGAGCAGTTTTCAACGGAAAAAGCATTAAGAAAATAAACAAAGACACGATTGTTTTAGCGGACGATACGATTGAAAAAGTTGATTATTCTTTGTCAGACGAATCATTGCGGGCAATGATTAAGGAAACAATCAAAATTCATTTTAAGAAAGAAAAAAGTTTGTTTGAGCAAGGAGTAAAAGCACTCACTTTGTTTTTTATGGAAGCCGACACCAGTTTGTTTCGTGGCGACAATCCCAAAATCAAGAACTTTTTTGAAGAAGAATACAAAAAGCAATACACCGAAATTGTAAGCAAACTTGACCAAACAAGCGACTATTACAAATTCTTGCAGAACGATTTTGACAGCGACAATACTCTGCAAGTTCACAAAGGATATTTTTCAGGCGACAAAGGCAACGCAGACGAAAAAGTAAAAGCAGGAGTTGATGAAATTCTGAAAGACAAAAAGAAATTGCTTTCGTTTGAAAGTCCTACTCGTTTCATTTTTTCCATTTGGGCATTACAGGAAGGTTGGGACAATCCGAATGTTTTCACAATCTGTAAACTTTCCAATCAAGGAAGCGAAATATCAAAATTGCAACAGATTGGCAGAGGTTTACGCATTTGCGTAAATCAAAACTTACAGCGGAATACGCTGAAAAATCTGAATGACGACCAGGAAGCATTTTGGAAAATTAACAACCTTGATGTAGTAGTTTCAAGCAAAGAACAGGGTTTTGTTGAGGCAATTCAAAATGAAATATTAAGTAACTCATTCTTGATTTCTGAAACATTCACCGAACAAGAACTCATTAAGACACTCAAAGAAAAATCGGGTTTTGATGATGATACAGTAGTTACTTTGGTGGATGATGTGTTGAAAGAAAAGAAAATGATTGTTCGCAAGGCAATTGTTGACGGGCAAAAGATTTATGAAAAATCGCCTGAATTTTCAGCCATTCTCAAAGAACAGAATTTGCCCGAAGAACAGCTAAAAGCAATTGAAAGTATATTTGCAACCGACACAAACACTTACGTTCAAAAAGCCGAGACGAAAAAGGAGAAAAAGAAAGTTTTCATAAAGCCAACGCACTTGCAAGCGTTTCAAAATCTTTGGAATGCTATCAATAAAAATGCTTTTTATGTTTTAGAATCTTTGACAGCAGAACAGGAAAGCCAACTGATACAAAACATAAAAACACAAATTGAAGCCGTAAACATTGATGAAATTCTATTGCAAACCATTCGTGCAGAACTAAACGTAAACAGAATTGGCGAACAAGGAGCAATTACAGAAAAGCTAATCGACACTGTTTCATACAAAAGCAAGGTCGATTATTTGGAATTAGTTCGTACTTTATCTAACAATACCAAAACGCCTCTTTCATTTGTTGTAAAAATTTTCAATGCTTTGAGTGATGATTTCAAAACCAAAATGCTCTGCAACAATCCTGAACAGGCACAAAGGGAAATTTCCGAAATAATCAACAAGAACTTAATTGCAATGCTCAAAGCAAACATTAAGTATGACGGAATTAACGGAACAGGTTTGCCCAATGTGTTCAAAACCGATGTTTCGACAGGCTCAACACAGGGGAAAACCTATTTGGATACAGGAAGCGTTGGCAAATTTCAAAAAGACATTACAGGCGATTTCAATTTAAAAACCAAATGGGTATTTGAAGAAGTGATTGAATACGACAGTGATTTTGAATTGGAAATTGTGGAGCAAGACCCCGACATTGATAGCATTGAAATTTTTGGCAAACTTCCACGCCTGAAAATCAAAACACCATTGGGAGACTACAACCCCGACTTTTGCTATGCAATTAAAAGTACCGAAGGTAATAAATTATACCTTGTAGTGGAAGCCAAAGGTTATGATTCTTCAACTAAAATACCCGAAGACGAAAAAGCAAAAATCGACTTTGCAAAAAAATACTTCGAAGCATTAAGCGAACA
>CAZQSR010000013.1:0-31598 GCA_964596145.1 uncultured Ignavibacteriaceae bacterium | reverse complement strand
ACTTGCAAAGAAAGATAAGTGCAGTTTGCTAAATCTTTGTCTTTGTCGTTTTAATCTGCATTGCTGTTCTGGGCGGCGGGTTATCGGCAACGTCGTTATACCGTTAATAAAAAAGGAGTCATAAATGAAATATATTTATTTACTATTTGTTATTTCTATTTTCCTTTATGGTTGTTCGGGAGCAGTTAGAACGACAATCAGTCCCGAAGAAAAAAATTATACTTTCGAAGAAAATACTTCCAAGTCTAAAACAGTTGCCTTCGAAGCTGTGGATGAATGGATTGCAGTTAATGCTAATAATGCCAAAAATATTATACAACTCAAAGATAAAGATGCTGGTAAATTCGTAATTAAACCTGTAATGGATGTAACTGTAGGTATGACAAAACTACCTATGAATTATACTTTGATTATGAGAATTTCTGATAATAAAATAGTCTTTAATTTTGAGATAGGTGAAATGGCAACTTCTTATGGCGGTTATCCACCGGAATCAAGTATCGAAGAAATTAAGAACGAATTCATTTTAACAAAAAATAGCATTTTAAATAAAATAGAAAATTATGTTTCTAACTAATTTTTAGTATGGAAAATACTATTCAAATATTAAATCCAGCAATTGTAAGTGTTATAGTGACTTCCATTGTATCTCCATTTATTTTTTATTTTCTAAAACGAAGGGACGAGATTAAGAAACGAAATTTTGAAGTAAGATATACTGAATACAAAAAGTATTTGAATACCTTAGAAAATATTTCATCTTTATCAAGAATATCTTTTGAAAAAGATTTTATGAAAATCGCTAATGATTGTTTTAGTGATATTTTATCGAATCCCCAAGATTCTAATGCTGCTTTAATAAAACTCAATTCTAGTTTACAAGAATTAACTTCAAACATAAGAACATCGTTTACACAAGCACAAAATGAGCTACACGGATTAAAATTAGTTTGTTCTCAAAATCTACTTGATATGATAAACGATTTTATCTTATTACAAAACGAACTTATTAATAAATCAACAGAGTTTATGGGAAAGTGGAAAGAATTTGTTGGTAAAGAACAATCCTTTTTTGAGAATAATAGTTTCAAAGAACTTGGTCAAAGAGCAAATGCATTATACGAAAATATATTAAAGCAGATGAGAAAGGAATTAAAAATTAAATAAAAACGGTATAACAAGCCAATCAAGCGGACGCCGTATTCGCTTTCGGCATTTTTGTAATTATTGGCTTTTTAGTTCCGTATAAAATTTCTTGTTCTAAGTTGTTCTGTTAAATAAAATTTTTAATAAATAAAATGTTGTTGGTATTGTTCGGCATCCTTGTTCTGGGGCGCCGCTTATCGGCAACGTCGTTATACAACAAAAATAGAAATTTTATGAGACGATATTACAAAATTATTTTTACCGCATTAATTCTTATGGTCTCATCTACATTTACCTTTGCTCAATTCGCAAGTGTAGGCATAAAAGGTGGGTTGAACTTGTCAAAGTTAAGTTATAAGGATGATTTACAAGGATATGATTTTTCTTTTCGTGAAGGAATGAACATTGGATTATTTACCGAATATAAACTAACTGAAAATTTATCAATTCACGCAGAAACTATTTATTCAATGCGTGGAACTGAATATGGCATTGAAGAAATCACCCTACAAGGTATAACTATACCTACCCATAAGTTTATTCAAAAATTAGACTTTTTAGAAATCCCATTAACAATGCAATATAATTTTTCAATTAGTTCTAAGATTACTCCAAAAGTTTTTATTGGCCCAATTGCATCATTTCTACTATCTGCAAAAATTGAGTACGTTGAAGAAGGTATCAGCAAGAATGAAGCAGATCAAAAAGATCAAATAAAATCATTTGAGTATGGAATTATTATTGGAGTTGGTGCTGATTACAATATTTCCTCTGGGAACATTATTTTTGACATAAGCTATCATTACGGCATAAGTAATATTAACAAAATCGAACAAGGCTCTAAAATAAATTCAAGTACTATATCAGTTAATATTGGTTATGGATTCAATCTGTAAAATTAAATTGTTGTATAACCAGCGCCTCAACCCGACCGCCATTTTAGTTCGGCGGATTTATATTTTTTGGCGTTTTGTTTTTGTTCGGCATTTTGTTCTAAGTGTTCGTTCTAATTAATTAACTTACAGCCGTTTGCGTTGCTGACGCAATTTACGCAACGGCTGTTAAATATTTATCAGTTGTGTTTTACTTGGCTTCCCTGTTCTGGGCGGCGGGTTAGGCGCAACGTCGTTATGTGCTTAAATATTTGAAAAATATTAATTTATCATAGTGTTTTTTTTCTGCTATTTTAGAGGAGTTTTAAAATGAAATACAAAAATGATATGTCAAAACATGTGGTGCTGTTTAGTATTATTCTCATTGTATTGTTATTTATTTCTTGTAATGAATCCTCATCACTTGTAACACCGATAAAAAACCCCCATTGGTTTGAAAAAGTTGATTCCGTCATAACACAAACAATGGTTCAAGGTGGTTATCCGGGAGCCATCGTTGGAATATTTGAACACGATAAGCCAGTTGCAGTTTACGCAAAAGGTTATTCTAACATTGCCTCATTAACAAAAATGAAGGAAGATTTAAAATTTCGAATTGCAAGTAATACAAAAACATTTACTGCTCAAGCCGTTCTGCTGTTAACTCAAGATAAACTAATTGATCTGGATAAACATCTTATTGACTATCTTCCTAATTGCGGAATTCAATATTCAGATATAATTACAGTAAGGCAATTACTTAACATGACGAGTGGGATTGCAAGTTATAATGAACAGCCGCAATTCGTTGATGTTTGGAATGCGGATCCTTTAATTCCGTGGACAAAGGAAGCAATTTTAAATATTATTAAAACAGCAGAACCGGATTTTTATCCTGGTACGAATGGGCATTATTCAGATTCAAATTATTTTCTTCTTGGTTTAATTATAGAGGCTGTAACACACCACTCTGCAGAAACTGAAATAACTAACAGAATTTTAATTCCACTTGGTTTGAACAATACATCTTTTCCAGTTACCCCCGATATGCCGAATACTTATTGCTCCGGTTATAAATTAGATTCAACTAATGCCTTAATTGATTGTTCAAGAGTTACACCCACGGGACCGTGGACGGGAGGAGCCATGATATCAAACGTATATGACCTCGGGAAATGGATTAAAGTTTTAGGAACCGGTTCCTTACTTACAGAAGATATGAAGAAGCAATGTTTTAATTGGGTTAAGATAGATGGAGGAACTGACTATGGTTTAGGAGCAATACAAGTTTTAGGTTTAATAGGACACACTGGATTGATACAAGGATTTGAGTCAATCATGCTTTATTCACCTGTTAATGATGCATCTGTTATTGTTATGTTTAATAAAGGTAATGAAAACATTCCTGGAGTAGCATCAGCACGGCTTTGTGTTGGAATATTCAAAACTATTTATCCAGGTGGATTCTAGATAAGTTTACACAATTACAAGTAACTGATGCATAATAATTAAGTTAATCACTTAAATAATTTATTAACAGAGCCGCCAATTGGTTTCGGTTTAGGCACAATATCGTTACCAAACACAATGAAAACTATTTTGGCCTTAGCTTATCACTCAGTGTTTTACTATTTAGGGATTTATTTTTTTGCCATCCCATCTTGAAGTTGGTTCTGCATCGTTATAACCCCATTTGCCGGTGAAGCTCGAAAAGTCGGAAGCAAATTCAAATACCAATCTGCCTTTGCCATTTGTTTGATACCACCAACCTGTTAATGTTCGTCCGTTTAATGTCCCCTCAACTCTTCCACCAGAATGTTTGTAAGTTCCTGTTACTTTGTTGCCATTTTGCTGTAATGTCAATTCATTAAAATCTGTAGCGTAAACACCCGTAACCTGAGATGAAGGAAGATTTGTTGCGCCAATAATTTTTTTTCCATTCCATTTTGAAGTTGGTTCTGCATCGTTATAACCCCATTTGCCGGTGAAGCTCGAAAAGTCGGAAGCAAATTCAAATACCAATCTGCCTTTGCCATTTGTTTGATACCACCAACCTGTTAATGTTCGTCCAATCAGCGTTCCCTCAATCCTTCCGCCTGAATGTTTGTAAGTTCCTGTTACTTGGTTGCCATTCTGCTGTAATGTCAATTCATTAAAATCTGTTTCATAAACTCCGGCAATCTGAGATGTGGGAAGTTCTGTTGGGTTAATTATTTTTTTGCCATTCCATTTTGAAGTTGGTTCTGCATCGTTATAACTCCATTTGCCTGCAAAGCTTGAAAAGTCAGAAGAAAATTCAAATACTAATCTGCCTTTGCCATTTGTTTGATACCACCAGCCCGTTAAAGTTCGGCCGTTTAATGTGCCTTCAACTCTTCCACCAGAATGTTTGTAAGTTCCTGTTACCTGATTGCCGTTCTGCTGTAATATCAATTCATTAAAATCTGTTGTGTAGGTACCATTAATGCTTTGAGCTTTTAAAAAAAGAAAAGGCATTAAAAAAAGAATACAGGTTAAAGTTCTTTTCATCATTTTATTTTCTCCTTATAGTTGAAACTTTCCACGCTAAACTGATTTTTTAGATTAAGTTTTTTTGTGGTTTTTTGTTAATCAAAAGTAATAAAACTTTTGTGATTTTGAAAATAGATTAGAGAAAACAGGTTAGCAAAGGTTTTTGTTTTTTGAAATTATGCTTCAATTAAAAAACTATTTCTAATAACTTTTGTAATTTGTGTTAGTTATTATTAAACATTAAGGATTACAAAAATGAAATCTTCAAACATACCTTTTGAAGTGATTGATTGGACAAAAATTTCAGGAACTGAATACAAAGGCGAAAACGGAATTGCAATATGGCAAACCAAGCAATTTGAAAATTTAAGAATCAGAATAGTTGAATATTCAAAAGGTTATCTTGCAGACCACTGGTGTAAAAAAGGACATATTGTTCACTGCCTTGAAGGAAGTTTTGTAAGCGAACTTGAGAATGGTGAAAAAATTTTAATGACAAAAGGCATGACTTATGTTGTGTCAGATGATTTAAGCTCACATAAATCATCATCTGAAAACGGAGTTAAACTTTTAATTATTGATGGAGAATTTTTAAAGCTGCAATAAAATTATTCTGCCTGTTTATCCTGTTTGGATTTTAACGCTTTTATTAAAAACCGAACTGTAAAAAAGAGAATAATTCCCCAGGCAGAAATCATCATTATTAAAGCACTGTTATTCATAATATACTCCTATCTCGTTTCCAGTTTTTTCTTTTTCCATGCATAAGCAACAGCAGCAGAAATAGCAAGGAAGGTAAAGAGTAAAAGAATTCTTGTCGCATCTTTTATAAACACATGAGTTGGCTGTCCGTCAACAAACCATCTTGTGTCCGGCTCACCAAGATTGAAAAGTGTTCCTATTACGCTGTCCGATGCAAAACTCCAACCATTACCACCATACAAAGATGAGAATGCTTCGCTCCAGTTACCGCCAGCTGGTTTAATTACTGCCCCGATAAAAACTGCAAGCAAAAATACCGGTGTAACATATTTAATAACGTACTTAAAGAAGTATGGAATTTTAATATCTGCACCGCGGTTAATTTCAGCCCAGGCATTATCAATGCCAAAAATCCATGCAAAAATTATTACTTCTCCCAGAGCAAACAGGACAAGAGAGAAAGTTCCAGCCCAGTAATCAAACTCACCAAATGCCCCGCCTTCATAAAAAATTACACAAGGAATGGCAAGCACCATAAGAATAACAGAAAATGCTTTCACGGATTTTTTTCTGTCGAACTTAAACATATCCTGGAAGAATGCCATTACAGGTTGTCCCATTGCAAGGGAACTAGTGATTCCCGCAAAGAAAAGCAAACCAAACCATGCGAGTCCTGCAATAGCTGCGAACAATGGTCCCCAGTTCTGGAAAAGAATAGGCATTGTTCTGAATCCCATTTCAAATCCAACGTTGGCTTTAATCCAGTCAAGACCAAGATAAGCAACGGCAATAGGAATAATAATAGAGCCGCCGAGAATTACTTCGACGAATTCATTCATAAATCCTGCAGTTGCACCGTTAAGAGCAATGTCTTCATTTTCTCGCAGATAAGCAGCATAACAATGAATAGAGCCCATGCCGACAGACAGTGTAAAGAAAATTTGTCCCGCTGCCGCAAGCCACACTTTAGGATTAGAAAGAGAATCATATTGTGGAGTCCATAAAAAACTTAAACCCTGCACAGCATCATTAACAGCGCCCTGTTCACCTGCATTCAAAGTAAGAACGCGTACTAAAAGAATAAAAGCAAAGATTATAAGAATCGGCATACCTATTTTACTTGCAAGCTCAATTCCTTTGCTAATTCCCCTTGAAAGAATCCACAGATTAAGAACGACAGTTATCAAAAGAAAAGTTATAGCAACAGAAGAAAAATTTATTACAGAACCATTGTTAAGATCGAGATAATGTGAGAAGTATTCTGAAATTTGTTGAGGCGATTGTCCGGAAAAAAATCCCGTAATAGAAAACCAGACATAACCAAGCGTCCATGATTCTATATAAAGATAATAAGCAGCAACAGCAAGATTGGTAAATATACCAAATACTCCGACATATTTTAAGAACCTGTATTTGCCAAAAGAGTCGAACATACCCGGGGTGGAATGATAGCCAAATTTTCCACCGTGTCTGCCAATAGCCCATTCAACCCAAAGCAATGGAATGCCCATTAAGAAAAAAGAAACAAGATAAGGAATAATAAAAGCTCCTCCGCCATTTTGAACCGCCTGAGCGGGGAAGCGAAGAAAATTTCCTAATCCAACTGCATTGCCTGCAACAGCAAGTATTAAGCCTATCCTGCTGCCCCAGCGTTCTTTTTCTGCTTGTGTCATTCACTCTCCTTTTAGTTGTATAAATAAAGGATAAAATCGTTAGCGTGAAAATAAAAAGAAAAAACCAGTTGCAAATAAAAAAATTATCAACAACTGGTTTGAATATAGAAAATATTTTTAGATGAAAAGCGGAGCTAAGACAAGCGTAAGTGTACTGAGCAATTTAATAAGTACGTGAAGCGAAGGACCTGCAGTATCTTTAAAAGGATCACCAACGGTGTCGCCAACAACAGAAGCTTTGTGCGGTTCAGATTTTTTCCCACCAAAAGCGCCGGTTTCAATATACTTCTTTGCGTTATCCCATGCCCCACCACCGTTATTTAAAAACAGCGCGAATAAAATTCCTGAGATTGTTCCAACCATTAAAAAGCCGCCTATTACTTCTGCACCATTTGCACCATGAGGATTATTCACTCCTCCGGAAAGATAGTACAACCACTTGAATACCAGACCGACTCCTACTGTCATTCCAACTACAAGTAAACCAGGAACAACCATTTTATTCAAAGCAGCTTTGGTAGCGATGTCAACACATTGTCCGTAATCGGGTTTTGATGAGCCATCCATAATTCCAGGATTATTTTTAAACTGTTCTCTTACATTGCTAATAATTGAATAAGCGGCTTTACCAACAGCTTTAATTGCAAGCGAAGAAAAGATATAGACAAGCATTGCTCCTAGAATTGCACCAACAAACACTTCTGGTTTATTAAGGTTTATTACCGGTTGAAATGTTGGAAGGTAACTTTTAACTTCGTCAATGTAAGCACCAAATAATAAAAAAGCGGCAAGGGCTGCAGAACCAACAGCATATCCTTTGGTTAATGCTTTGGTTGTATTGCCGACTGCATCAAGGCGATCTGTTTTTCTTCTTACTTCTTCTGGTTGTTGACTCATCTCAATTATACCACCAGCATTATCTGTAATTGGTCCAAAAGTATCCATTGCAAGAATGTATGCCGCGGTACCAAGCATTCCCATTGTTGCAACCGCAGTTCCGAATAAACCCGCTTCATGCAAACCAGAAGCCTGACCAAGCATATAAGTGGAAATTATTCCTGCACCAATTACTAAAACAGGAAGACCAGTCGATTCCATCCCAACTGCAATTCCAGCAATAATATTTGTTGCTGCACCTGTTTGAGAGGCTTCTGCAATATATTTAACGGGTCTGTATCTGTATTCAGTATAATATTGTGTTAAATAAACAAAGGCAAGCGATGTAAGAACTCCTATTGCCCCGCAAATAAAAAAGTTTAAATAATAACTTCCAAGCAGCCATTTAGATGCTACAAAAAATCCAACCGTTGCAAGTAATGCTGTTATATAAAATCCGCGGTTGAGGGCTTTCATCGGATCTTCAATATCATTTGTTTTAACAATCATTACACCAATTATTGAAGCGACAATACCAAAAGCACGGGCAACCAGAGGAAAGAGTAATACACCTAACAAAGATAAACCTTCGGAAGTGAACACTTCGGCATTTGCTTTGAATAATGCCGCGGCAAGTACCATTGCGCCAATATTTTCTGCAGCGGTCGATTCAAACAAATCCGCACCACGACCTGCACAATCACCAACATTATCACCAACAAGATCGGCAATAACGGCAGGATTTCTCGGGTCATCTTCAGGAATTCCTGCTTCAACTTTACCAACAAGGTCAGCACCAACATCAGCTGCTTTAGTATAAATTCCTCCGCCAAGTTGTGCAAACAATGCAACAAAACTGGCACCAAAACCATAACCAACTATTAGCAAGGGAATTTTTGTAATATCTTGAGTTACTCCCAAAGATTTTATTAAAGTGAATAAACCAGCAACGCCAAGCAAACTCATAGCTACAACAAAAAATCCCGATACTGCACCACCTCTTAAAGCTGTTCTTAAAGCACCATTCATTCCTCTTGTTGCAGCAGATGCTGTTCTAATATTTGTGCGGATAGAAACCCACATGCCCATATAACCTGCAGCCACAGAACACAATGCACCAAGAACAAAAGAAACTGTAGTCCATAATGCAAGCTCTTCTTTTGAAGTTGGATCGTTTGGACTTGGTGTTCTTAAAAAAGCATACATTATATAAATGAAAGCCGCTAAAGCCACAGTAAGGAAGAGAATAGTTTTATTTTGTCTGCGAAGGAAAGCCTCTGCACCTTCTTTTATGGCATCAGAAATTTCTCGCATCTTTTCAGTGCCTGTATCCTGCTTTAGAACAAAGCGGGTTAAATACACAGCAAATAAAAGACCGATGACACTAATGCCAATAATTAATTCAAGCTCCATATAGAATTGCCCTTTTATTTATTTACGATTGAATTACGCTGGATGAATAATTATTTTTTATTTAAGTAAATATAGAAAAAAAACCTTAATCCTTAATTCGATTTTATAAAGAAAAGTTCAAAATGATTACTTGATTACAACCATTTTTTTTGTTTCAATAAAATTGCCGGCGATAAGTTGATAAAAATAAACGCCTGAACCTGCGGAATATTTTAAATTTGTTTTCTCTATCATAAACTCTACTTCATAAGAACCGGGCTGCTTTTCTTCATTAACAAGCGTTTTAATTTCATTTCCCATCGTATCAAAAACTTTAAGAATTACTTTACTTGCAGATGAAATATTATAACGAATTGTTGTAGAAGGATTAAAAGGATTTGGATAATTTTGTTCAAGAGAAAAATTATGGGGAACTTTAACTTCGTTTTCTTGTGCAGACACAAACGCTCCTTTGTACCGCCATTTAATAGCATCAAATACTATTTCCTGTCCCGCAACACTGCTTGCATCACCAAGTCTTATATAATTTGTGTTTCCCTGATTAAAGTTATAACATCCGAGTGAAGCCCAGGAGTTTGTGTAACTGCTTTGATTTACAGACACCGTTTGTGTTCCATCTTTATGGGTGACTTTATATCTTGCATCAATTGCATTGCTGAAAGGAATAAAAGCAAACAACTCATAATTTCCTGCTTGCGGAATAGTCAGTCTCCACATTGCATAACTTATATCATTAGCTATTGTATCAGTATAAGTGTACCACATATGTCCATCGGGAACAGTTGTTATGTCTCTCCATCTTTCCATTGACGCAGGAGATTTTGTATGAAGATAAAAACCTCTTTCAAGATCAAGGTCGTCAACAAGTGAATCGCTTACAGGTGTTAAATTATAGCGAACTGTTGATGCCCAGTAAACAGTATTCAAGTTCTGATAACCATTATTGTAACCGGGCCAATCGTAAATTGCATTCTTTCCATCATAACTTGGATAACCTGGAGTGTTTTTATTTCCATATGGATCGTTAGTAATAATTGAACGCGATGCTGTACCAAAACTATGTCCTAATATAATATGTCCTGAAGTTGTTAATCCATTACATATAGCGTAAGTATAACCGTTGTTGACTTCGGTTTCAAAACTTGAATAAGGAGGAGCATCAGTTGTAGAAGAACTAATTCGGTGATTGCCAAAATAAGCACTCATTCTTGAATAAGGGCTTCCGCTATTCCACATATAACCATAACCACCATAACCTGTTGTTGAGCCGGCGGTTGCAGGCAGAGCATAATAAAACATTCTGAACCTGTATTTATCAGCTATGTATCTTCCCCAGTTATTATAATGACCTGTGGGATAGCTGCACCAACCTTCCCATTTGGGAAGAAGATTATAATAGGCTATTGCCATTATTGCGGTTGTTGGTCCACAACAAGTATGACCATAAAACCAATCGGGTGTATCATACACCTGATGAACATACGGAACATCAGGAATTACAAGAGGTTTGTCAAAAGAGTTGTAATTATAAAAATTTACAGACAGTAAGTTCTTTGCGTTATACAACTCATTGGAGGATAAAGTTGCGTTGTTCTTTAAATCAATTGATATAACATTTATTGTTTTATCAACAAACGTATGATAGATAATTTTATCGTTGGATATAAACCGAGCATCCATTTCAAAAGAATCTGGCGAGTTAGTTAAATTTATTACTTCGCTTCCACCAAATGAAGCAATATAAATATCTGTGTTTGTAACAATTGCATCATTAATTTCTTTTCTGTAAAAGATTATTTGCTTTGAATCGGGTGACCATGAAGCACTATAACCTTCGCCGATATTGTAAGTTTTTTTGGTAACTAAATCATAAACTTTTAAGTAGCCGCTAAGAGAAGAATAAAGAATCATTTTAGAATCTGGTGACCAAACGGGATTAAAATAACCAAAGTGTAAGTCACTTATTTTTTCTTTTTGCTTATTAACCAAATTAATTATCCATATCTGGTCATCATTATCATTGAAGGCAACATAGTTGCCATCGGGTGAAATCGGAGTTAAGTTTGAATAATATTCAAGATTATATTTATAGATGTTGGTTTCATCAATGATATTTAATTCTTTATCTACAGTAAATGCAATTTTCCCATTACCCGAAAAACTAACCTGTCCACATTGATTTACTGGTGAGTGTAAATTCGTTATTTCCCGTGAATTAAGATTTATTAAAACAGGAGATTGTTTTCCTTCTTCGCCAATATATTTTAAACCTAATTTCATTTTATCAGGTGAAACCGAAAAATAACTACCTATGCCGGGAGATGAAATTAATTCTTCTGCCTTTCCATTTTGAAGTAAATAAATTTTGGACGCATAATTATCTGTAAAAATAATTTTATCACCAGCCAGAACAGGATTCTTAACAAATTTTTGTTCCTCAAACTTGTCCTGAGCATTAATAATTACAGTAATCTGAAATAAAATAAAAAAAATCTTTTGAATACGCATCATAAAAGTCTTGATTTATTAAGTTAAAAAAGGATATCAATCGTTTGTTTAAATATAAGCACTTACTTTTTTACATTCACCGTGCAATTTATTGGAAAAATGAAAAATTAGAAACGGATTTTTTAGAATAGTTGCCGGTCAATTATATTTGCAAATAAATTTTGGAAATTAAATGATAAGCAAAGACCTTTTGGAAATCCTGTGTTGTCCGGAAACAAAAGCAGACCTTGTACTTGAAGGCGATTTTCTTGTTTCGACAGATAAACAAACAAGAAGACGTTACCGCATTGAAGACGACATACCGATTATGTTAATAGAAGAATCGGAAGAGTTAAGCATGGATGAATGGAAGGCGATAATGAAAAAGCACGGAAAAGAGACAGATTAAAAAATACATTCTCTTGAGTAGGCTTCAAGTAAAAGATTTTTATAATCCTCGAAACTTATTTCAATTGCTCCAAACATTTTTAAGTGTTCTGTCATAAACTGTACATCGAGAAGCGCAAAA
Source organism: uncultured Ignavibacteriaceae bacterium (assembly GCA_964596145.1). Classification (GTDB taxonomy): domain Bacteria; phylum Bacteroidota; class Ignavibacteria; order Ignavibacteriales; family Ignavibacteriaceae; genus CAZHVS01. The sequence goes on along the minus strand of CAZQSR010000013.1, from coordinate 19,389 downwards.
TTTTTTTCTTTTAATCTTTCAAGAAGTTTTACAAGTGCAATTTTAGAAGACTGTTCGATTTTAGAAAACATTGATTCACCGAAAAACGCGCCCTTGTATGTAATTCCATAAAGTCCACCAACTAAATTGTTTTTTTTATACACCTCTACTGTGTGCAGGAAGCCGAGTTTTTCAAGTCTTTTATAACCTTCTATTATTTTTTCAGATATCCATGTTTCTTCTCTATTGGCACAATTATGTATAACTGAGAGATAATCAAAATCGTAGTGGATTTCAAAATCATTTTTCTGAATAATTTTTTTGAGTGAACGGGGAACGTTGTAATTGTTGATTGGTATAATTGTTCTGATTTCGGGAAAGTGCCAAGTAACTTCCTGCGTATCGCTATCAGCCATAGGAAATGCTCCTATGGAATATAGCTTTAGCATATTTTGAGGAAGAAGTAATGTTTCTTCCTCTGTAAGAAGTTTTTTACTCATCAGCTTTAACTTCAAAACTTACAATCTGGTAACCTTTAATTGTTTCATAAGCAGCGAATGTAACTCCCGCTAAAACAGATATCATTCCAAGAGAAAAAAATAGAAGTATAAGTATTTCGAACTTCATTTCTTTTAATGTAAAACCAAGCCCGATAAAAAGAGAAGTAATTACAAACAACGCTACAGCAAGCGAATAAAAGAAAACAGCATTTCGTACAAGTTTAACTCTAAACTTAAAACGCTCTAACTGGACTGTAATGCTCTTCAATCTTACTTCTTCATGATAAGTAAATTCTTTCTCTTCTGCCTTCAGTTTAAATCTTCTTTTTTCTTCGTTTAGCAGTCTGATTCTGTTAACCACAAGAGAATACTTATTATTCATCCCGAGCAAAAGAAGCCCGCAAGCAGAAATCATTAAACCCGGAGCTAGCATTGATTGTATAACAGACACAATTGAAACGGATATTTCCATCTTTACCACATAAAAATTTTAAATTGCAGTTTAAATATAGAGCAGGTCGTTTTAACAGTAAAGGTTAAATAGAATTGCTAACAAGTTAAAAGGTTTGAACAGTAACTTGTTTTTTGCTACTCGTTGTTTCCAACAATTTGTCAATATTAATATTTGTTGCGAACCCTTTTTTGTCCCAGTGGTTTTTGCATCCACAATAATCAAGAAAAACACATTGAGCGGGAATGTTTAAGCTCTTTAATTCCAAACCACCTGTAATTAAATTTAGCGGACAGGCAACGCCAATTACACCAACGTTTTTTCCCGCTGCAAGAGTTTCAAGCCACTTTGTAAAATCAGAAGAGTGGGGAATTATATGTACAGAAAAATTATTTTGTATCCCTACTCGTGATATTTCATTTACCCTGCAATTTTTTGTACAGTGTGTACATTTCAAATCAAGTCCCAGCTTTATAGCTTTACAGTCATCCTGTTTTGCTCTCATACACGCTGGAAGTAAAACAGCTTTGTCTTCCGTCTCTTCATATTCACTTTTAAATGCTCTGTTCATTAACTCGGCGCCAACAATACCAAGATGATATTCGACCGCTTTCCTTCCGCAGAAGATATAATCTTCTTTCCATTTGTGAGATGGGTGTTCCTCTTCAAGAAAATTTTTTACATTGACTGTGTAGTCTCCAAGAAAGTAAGAACTGCTTTTTTCAAACCAGTCAGCAATTTCAAAAGTTGAAGAAAAGAAATTGCTTTTTTCATTTGGCTTTAGTGACAACAAAAAATTTTCAACATTATAAAATCTTTTAACTTCTTCTCTGAATTCTCCTGTCGCTTCAAGCCATTCAATAAATTTATGAATTTTTTCGGTTGAATACTCAGTGCTCTTTTGATAATGCAATTTATATTTTATAAGAAAAGCGGAAGCAATAAATCCTCTAACAGGATCAATATACTTTTTCAGATTTTTATTTTTGCTTCGGAGGGTATAAAGTTTTTTTGCAAGTTTAATTATTGCAACAGATGCTGACTGAGCATTTGCAAAATAAATTTTATAATAAACCGCAAAAGAAAGAATATCATAAAGGTATTCTTCGTAGCTCCTGATTTTTTCAATTTTATTTGCAAGAAGAAATATTTTATAATCAAAAACGATTTCTTCAATTTTATAGCGGGAATATTCAATCAACAGATCAGAATAAGATTCCAGTTCTTTGTAAAATAAAGTTGAATCTTGTTGTTCTTTTGCCAAGTTGTAAGTAATGGTTTTCATAAAATAATTTTAATTGCTGTCTAAAACTAACAACCCAAACAACGAATATTATCTTTGTGTGATGAGTGGTTTCTACTTTATTAGAATGCAATTAAAATTGGTTAAATAAAGAACATATACGAAGCCATTAATGTCTATAAAGCAGTTTGTAGTCCTTTTCTTTCCCTTTTAACCAATAATTTTCAGGAACTATTTTCCAGTTCGTTGGAAATTGTGGTTCAACAAACCAATTTTTTTCAACCCATTTTAAAAGATAATAGCGAATATCTCTTTCCGTTGAATTTATAATTCTTTCAGAAAGCTTTTCCGGCGAAATCTTTGCACCAAGTGTTAAATGTCCGCCTCCTCCATTACCTCTGTAAGAATTGATGGCAACTTTATATTTTTTGTTTAATAAAAACGGTGTTCCATCACTCATTGAAGTGATAGTTACTTTTTCTCCGGCAGGTTTAGTTACATCAACAAAATAATTTAATCCTGCTGCAGAACAGAAATTGTAATAGTTGGTCATTAATACATAAGAGCCATTTTCTTCTATCAATTTTCCAAAGCTGTCTTTTTTAAATGCAATAAGATGATCGTCTTCATTTTGCATAACATTAAACCAATTTTGAAATGAGTACTCGAGATAATTTTTTATTTCAAGTCCCGTTAACTCCATTGTATAAAGAAGATTTTCATATTTGTAGAGTGTAAAAAGGTCCCGCACAAATAAATTTCCGCTATCAAGACTTGCCTCAAATGAGAGAGGTGATGAAAAAGAAATATCCGCACCGGTAATATCAAGCTGAATTTTTTGTATAAGATTAACAAATTCTGAAGGTCCAAACATAGCATCATGAATAGAGATTTTTTTTGTAAGCACTCCCGCCTGTTTCGAAAAATATTTCTGTACTTCTTCTTTGACATAGTTAAATTTATTAATAAAACTTTCTTCCGGTTTAAATAAAGAAATACTAATGTTTTGTCCACCAACAATTTTGTGAATGGTCTTTGTTTCTTTATCTTTTTCTATAAATACTTCCGCGACTGAAATATTTCTAGCTGCATTTTCGCTCCCCATTATTAACACGCTATCGCCGCTGGAATTAACCACCTTATAATTCCATTTCTTGTGATCATGTCCAACAAAAACGATATCAAAACCGGGAATTTTTTCAGCAACTAATTGTGATGCATTTTCATTAAATTCATCATCAATTGATTGATTGCCGTAATTATATTCAACTCCCGAATGGAAAAGTCCAATTAATAAATCCGGTTTTTCTTTTTCATTAATTATTTTAACCCATTTTTCTGCGGACTTAACCATATCATCGAAACGCATTCCCGCCCAAATTTTTTGTGGTAACCAATTTGGAATATACGGAGTGATAAGTCCAAGCACAGCAATTTTAAATCCTTTTCGCTCGATAATCGTATATGGTTTAAAGTAAGGAGCCCCGGTATTAATATTTACTGCGTTGGCGGCAAGCCATGGAAAATTTAATTCTTTATTAAACTTATCATAAACCTGATGACCTGCTTCAATATCATGATTACCAACCGTCCCTGCATCGTAGTTCATAAAATTCATTACTCTTGCCTGTATATGTAAAGTGTCTGTACGTTCAAAATTATAATAATATACTACCGGTTGCCCCTGCAATATGTCGCCATTATCAAGAAGAATAACCTCCTGTTCTTTGTCTTCTCTTTGTTGTTTAACGTAAGTACAAACCTGTGCAAGGGATGAAAAAGTCTCTTTGTTTTTCATGAAGTCGAAAGGGAAAATTGCTCCATGTACATCGGTTGTTTCAATTATTTTTAATTTAAGAGTTTGAGGGGAGGCTAAAAAATTAAATAGAATAATGAATAAAATAAGAAATGAAAAGCAGCGATTAACAGAATTGTAATTATACTTCATATTGTTTTCTTAAAATTATTATAAATCTTTTGGAAAATAATGCTTGAATGGAAAACAGAAAAATAGAAATTTAAGTTGCGATAAAGGGAGAATAACAAAATATTTCAAAGAGCCTTACAAATCCATTGCTGTTTTACATCCTAACATACTCTATTTATCATTAAAATAATCAGGCTCATCTTATCTTACTACAGGTTCGTCGAATTATTTTTTCTTACGCTACATACGACTTTTAAGTTTGGAGTAGAAAATTTAATTAATTTATTCACAAACTTACAAGGAAATGAAAATGAAAAACTTATTCTTAACAATTATTGCTTTAACATTTTTAGCAGTTTTTAATCAGTCTTCAGGACAAAACAGAAGGAGTCTGGAATTCAGACCCGCGGTTAATTATGCTACCCAGAACATTAAAGATGCCGATCTCAAATTGGGCCTTGGTGGCGAGTTAACTATCGCTTATCGCTTTATGCCGCATCTTTCAGCTTATGCTGGTTGGAGCTATAACAATTTTGCAGTTGATAAATCATTTGCTGGTCCAGATGCAAGCTTTGAAGAAACCGGTTATACTTTTGGCATTCAGTTTATCCATCCAATTGGAGAATCAACCCTAAATTATTTAATAAGATTTGGCGGAACTTATAATCACATTGAAATTGAAAATAACGATGGTGATATAATTATCGACTCGAAACACGGATTGGGCTGGCAGTTAGAAGCTGGTTTGGTTATTCCACTAAGTGAGAAGTATTCACTTTTACCTAGTTTAAGGTATCGTTCGCTTAACAGAAATATTGATGTCAATAATGTAAGTTCATCTGTTAATTTGAATTATTTTTCAGTTGGAGTTGGATTGTCCTGGTCTTTTTAGTAATACCTTAATTTAATCCTGATTAGCGAAGCGAAAAAATCTATAAAGAAATTTATTGAATTTTTTTCGCTTCTCTCAGGATGATAAAGTAAATATAAGCACATTAAAATATTTTTGTTGAATTTTGAATCAAAAAAAATTTAAATTATTAGAGTTATAAAAATGAACACTGTTATCAGAAAAGTATTTCAGAAAGAATATAGAATTACTGAAAATATTACTCGCGAAGCATTCTGGAACGTTTACAAACCCGGATGTAACGAACATTTGGTTCTTTGCAATCTTAGAAAAAGTCCTAATTACATTAATGACCTTGATTTGGTTGCCATTTATGAAAATGAGATTGTTGGGCATATCATCTCGACAAAAGCAAAAGTCATAGATTCATTTAATAATGAGAGAGAAATTCTTTGCGTCGGACCATTATCAGTACTCCCATCTTTTCAAAAAAAGGGAATAGGTGCTCAGCTATTAAACAAATCCATAATTTTAGCAAGAAAATTGAATTTCAAAGGGATGATTCTTTTTGGAAATCCCGATTATTATCATCGCTTTGGGTTTAAAAATGCTAAAGAGTTTGAGATTTCCACAAGAGATAATCAAAACTTTGAACCTTTTATGGCTATTGAATTATACGAACATTCCTTATCGGATGTTAAAGGAAAATTTATTGAAGATGACGGTTTTATTGTTAATGATTCTGAATTGATTGAATTCGAAAAACAATTTCCCCATAAAGAAAAATTAATAACTGATTCACAGCTTGAACATTGAGATTACTACCTTGATAATAAACAAAGTGAATTTTAAAGATTTTTTAACGAATTTTAAGTGTGAAAATGAAACTAAATAAATACACTGTCCTTGTTATCCTAACTCTGGCTTTTTTCGTCCAGTTGATAATTATAACATACAATTATATTACAGGCTACATAGTTGTTCCGAGCATTTCAAATTATTTAATTCGCTTGGTCATCGGAACATCTTTTAGTTTTGTTTTTGCTTTGGTGCTAGTTTACATCGATATACTGATTATAAACCAGTTAGATAAAATTTTTCCTTTATCTGTTAAGCCGGTTAAAAGAATAACAACGGAATTTTTTCTGTCTGTCTTTACAGGCACAGTAATTGGTTCAATTATAACAATCGCAGCCAATATTTTGATGCCCTATGTTGATGGATTACTTAAAAACATAATCAATAATTCTTTGATTACTTCTGTTTTAAACATTATTATAGTAACAATTATTGAATCCATAGTCTGGTTTAAGAGAGGTCAGTATTCTTTAGTAAAAGCTGAACAACTGGAAAAAGAAAACTCGCAAATAAAATTTGAAACACTAAAGAGTCAGCTTAATCCGCATTTTCTCTTCAACAGTTTAAATGTTCTTTCGTCATTAATTAAAAAGGATTCGGAAAAAGCACAGGCTTTTGTTGATGAGTTTTCATCTGTTTACAGATACACTCTTGATGTAATTGATAAACCCGTTGTTGAGTTAAGAGAAGAAATAGGTTTTGCTAAATCATTTTTATTTTTACAGAAGATACGGTTTGATAATGCAATAGAAATACATATAAATGTTGATGCATCAAAGTTAAATTACCTTGTTCCACCACTTGCGGTTCAGACCTTACTTGAAAACACTTTTAAACACAACAAGGCAACCTCTGAAAGCCCTTTGCGAATAAAAATCTATAATGAAACCAATTATCTTCTGGTTATAAATAATCTTCAACCAAAGTTAAGGGGTTATGACTCAAAAGGTGTTGGTTTAAATAATCTTAACAAGCGATATGAATTGCTAGGAGAAGAGGCTCCACAATACTTGGTTACGGAAAAAGAATACATCGCAAAAATTTGGCTGATAAAACCTGAATAAGTTTAGTTGTAAAAGAAGAAAAACTATGAAAACAATAATTATTGAAGATGAAAAACTTGCCGCCGAAAGATTAGAAGAATTAATTAAAGAAATTGATTCTTCAATTGAAATTTCTGCGAAACTTGCTTCTGTAGAACAATCAATACAATATTTAAAGCTGAACAAACCGGATTTGATATTCCTGGATATTCAGCTTGAAGATGGATTAAGTTTTTCAATATTTGAGAAAGCCACAGTTGATGTTCCAATTATTTTTACAACAGCTTATGATCAGTTCGCAATAAAAGCGTTTAAACTTAACAGCATCGATTATCTTCTCAAGCCGATAAAAAAAGAAGAATTGCGGGAAGCATTGAAAAAGTATAAAAACATCAAATCATCTTATTTGTTGGATTTTGGTGATATAATTAAAAGCATTCAGAACAGAGAAATAAATTACAAGAAAAGATTTTTAATTCAATACGGGCAAAAAATTAAAAAAGTTGAGATTAATGAAATCGCTTACTTTTATGCATTGGAGAAGAATGTGTTTCTAACAACCTTTTCAGGAAATACATTCCCTGTTGATTTTACTCTTGATAAACTTCAGGAAGTTATTGACCCCGAAAAATTTTTTCGTATAAATCGAAAATTGATAGTGTCTTTTAATGCAATTAAAAATATGATTCCATATTCCCGCTCAAGGATAAAAATTGAATTAACTCATCCTGAACCAAAAGAAATTGAAGCTCTGGTCAGTGTTGAGAGATCATCCGCATTTAAGGAGTGGATGAACAAATGAAATCAGAGACATCTAATCATTACTCAAAATTTCTTCTAATCTGGGCAGGACAGTTTACTTCTATTATCGGAACCGGACTAACAATTTTTGCTTTAGGAATTTTTGTTTATCAAACAACCCACACCGCATCAAGTTATGTGCTTATACTTATGTGTGTCTTTCTTCCCCCATTTTTATTAAAACCATTTGGTGGCGTGCTTGCTGACCGCTATGACAGAAGGCTGATGATGGTACTTTCTGATCTTGGGGCAACACTAGGACTATTATTTATTTTCTTTTCGATGTTGAGCGGAAATGTTCAGTTATGGCAAATTTATTTGGGAATTTCTGTTAGTTCTGTTTTTTCAGCTTTCCAGGAGCCAGCATATAAATCCCTGGTATCTGACTTGTTACCAGAGGAATTAAATTCAAAAGCAAGTGGTTTAATGCAACTCGCAACTTCAGCACAATATCTTATTTCTCCATTTTTGGCTGGAATATTGCTAACATTAATGAATTTGAAATATATTTTCCTGATTGACATTTCAACATTAATAATTTCAAGCTCAATTGTTTTGATAATCAGAAAACAACTTGGAACCGTTCCGAAAAAACAGTCTAACCAAAATTTTCTTCATGATTTCAAAGAAGGCATAAATGTTTTCAGACAAAACAAAGGAGTTGTAAATCTTGTTTTTACTATTGCTATGGTATTGTTTTTCGTGGGATTGCTGCAATCTCTTATGGTGCCAATGTTGCTTAACATAACAACTGCAAAAATTATAGGAATATCACAATCTATATGTGCTTCGGGAATGATAGCGGGTAGCTTATTTATAGGATTACTTGGTAGCGGGAAAAAATATGTAAAAGCATTATCAATCTCCTTGTTTTTTACTGGAATATTCTTTTCAGGACTGGGATTATCAACAAAGATTATTCTAATAACCATAAGTGGATTTTTATTTTTTTCCACGCTTCCATTTGTCAATACGTCTATTGAAGTTTTAATAAGAACAAACATACAAAACAGCAAACAGGGAAGAGTGTGGGCGATAATTTCAACTTTAACTTATCTTGGTTCTGTAGTTGCATTTGCAATAGCTGGATTAATGGCGGATAAAATTTTTAATCCCTTGCTTATAGAAAATGGTTTGCTTGTAAATTCCATTGGAAAGATTACTGGTGTTGGAGAAGGAAGAGGGATAGCGTTAATTTTTATTCTTTCAGGAATGATGATTAGTGGTATTTCCTTTTTTATTAATAACAATAAGAGCATCCTCCTGCTTGAAAATGTGAGTCAGAAGAATAAAAACGAATAAACAAAACAATAAATAATTTTTTATATGCTTAATCAACAAAAAGTTTTAATTTATTATTTTTCAGGTACTGGTAATGCAAGAAACGTTGCTCATTGGTTCGCTGATTCCGCAAAAGAAAAAAACTATGACACCGATATAATTGATATTTCTAAAATTGACAGAAAAAATATTTCATCCCCGCCAGAGAACTCATTAATCGGATTTTGTTCTCCTACACATGGCTTTAATTATCCTCCTGTAATGATGTATTTCATCTTTCGTTTTCCTAAAGCTAAAGGAAATAAAGTTTTCTTAATTAATACAAGAGCTGGATTGAAATTATTTAAAATATATTTTCCCGGACTTAGCGGAATAGCTTTGTTGCTTGCCGCCATAGTTCTTATGCTTAAAGGATATAAAATTGTTGGAATGCGATCAATTGATCTTCCTTCAAACTGGATTTCTTTGCACCCAGGTTTAATTGAAACTGCAATAAAAGCAATTTATGACAGATGTAAACGGATAACTAAAATTTTTGCAAATAAAATTCTTGATGGAAAAAGAAATTACCGTGCTCTTCTGGATATTGTTCAGGATTTACTGATTGCTCCTATTGCGGTATTGTATTTTTTCCCTGGAAGATTTGTAATTGCAAAAACTTTTTACGCAAATTCAAAATGTAATAATTGTAATCTGTGCATAAATAATTGTCCTGTTAAAGCAATAAAAACAATTTCCGAACGTCCTTTTTGGACATTCAAATGTGAAAGTTGCATGAAGTGCATGAATGAATGTCCAAATAGAGCTATAGAAACAGGACATGGCTTTCTCGCGGTTTTTCTCTATTTATTTTATTCCCTTTTTATTGTGTGGTTCTGGTCGGATTTTAATAGATTTGTCCAGATCCCCCAAAATATTGCGGGTAACTTTTTTTCATTTGTTATAGAGAGCATACTCTTTCTGGCATTTATATTACCAGGATATTTCATTATTCATTACTTATATAAATCTCCAGTAATAAGAAGACTGATTGACTTTACATCATTGACTCATTTTAAGTTCTGGAACAGATACCGTTCGGCGAAAAAACACAGGTAAATATTATCAACACATAAAACCATTTATCATAAAACAATTTGCAGAAAAAATCTTTGTGTGTATTTTGGAAACGAAAAAAACAAAAATTGTTTCCAGAGGAACTTATACCTCCTTTGGCTTGTTATAATAAAAAAACAACAGAACAAAAATGAATAACGATAACGAAGTAAAAAGTAAAATACTAGCTCATGCAAGTGAAATGTTTCAACGTTATGGTTTTACAAAAATCACAATGGAGGAAATAGCCTCTGAGCTTGGAATAAGCAAGAAAACACTTTATAAAAACTTTTCAAATAAAGAACATATTTTAAAAGAAATTATCAACGAAGCAAAATGTGAAATAACCAGCTTTGTTGAAGATTTGATTCATAATAAAAAAATTGACTTTATTGAAAAGTTAAAAATGTTTATGAACTTTCTTATAAAACATTCTTCAAAGCTTAACAGTCCAATGGTTCAGGAGCTTGCTAAAAATTATCCCAAACTTTGGGACGATATTCAGGAACTGCGGAAAAAGAAAGCTCTTAAAAATTTTACCCTTCTTATTGATGAAGGAATTAACCTGGGCATTTTTAGAGAGGACATAAACAAAGAAGTGGTCGTGCTGTTATATATTTCAGCTATACATGGAATTATTAATCCGGAAACGCTTTCTCAATTACCAGTATCTGGTGGACAGGTTTTTGAAAACATAATTAAAATAATTTTTGAAGGCATCTTAAGCAAAGATGGAAGAAAAAAGTATAAAACTAAACTTTTAGTTAACCTACAGGGAGATTTTAAACTATGAAAAAGAAAAACATGAAATCATTTTTAACATTTATCATAATTTTATTTTTTATCTCATCAGCTTATGCACAAAACAAACTTTCCATAAGCATTGATGAAGCCATTAATATAGGTTTGAAAAACAATAAAAACCTTAACATTTCAGTAATGAAAGTGCGCAGCAGCGAATATAAACTGAAAGAAACTAATGCGGGAAGACTTCCTTCGTTAAAATTTTTTGGTGCGTATACTCGTTTAAGCAAAGTTGATCCTTTTAGCATTACAACACCTTTTGGTTCTTTTGTTGTTTCTCCTTCTATTCTGAATAACTGGACAACAAAACTGACTCTATCTCAACCGCTGTTTACGGGTTTCAAACTTGAAAGCGCAAGCGATATTTCAGAATTTAACTATCAGGCAACAACTGAAGAGTATAATAAAGACAAAGAGGAGTTAATCTTCAACATTAAAAACAGTTATTGGAATTACTTTAAAGCAATGCAAATGAAGAAAGTTGTGGACGAAACAGTTCAACAAATTGAATCGCATCTTACTGATGCAAAAAATTTGTTTGCCCAAGGACTTTTAACTACAAACGATATATTAAAACTTGAAGTCCAGCTTTCAGAAGCTAAACTCAAACAGATAGATGCCGCAAATGCGGTTAAACTCTCAATGATATCTTTATGCAACTCTTTGGGAATCTCTCTTAAAACGGAAATAACAATATCTTCTTCAGCAAACGGAGAGATAAAAGATTACGGCGATGTTGACGCCTTAATTTTAAAAGCTATAAACAACAGGCCTGAGATTAAAGCTGCGGATTTACGAATTAAAATGAGTGAGGCAAATCTTTCTCTTTCAAGATCAGGTTGGTATCCACAGGTTTTTCTTAGCGGTAATTATAATTACAGTCGCCCCAATCAAAGAATTGTTCCCGGAAAAGATGCCTGGAAAGACACCTGGGATGTAAGTGTATCAATGAGTTTTGATATCTGGAACTGGATGACAACATCCCATCAAACCGAGCAGGCAGAAGCCCAGTTGAATCAAACCGTTGATGCATTGTCTCTAACAAAAGACGCTGTTACGCTTGAAGTAACTTCTAATTATCTTTCTTTATTGCAATCGAAAGAAAAAATCAGCATTTCAAAATTTGCCGTTACACAGGCGGAAGAAAATATGAGAGTTACAGAACAGAAATACAAAAACGGCATGTCTCTTACGTCCGACGTAATTGATGCAGAAGTTGCTCTGCTTATTGCGAAAACCAATTACACAAACGCTCTTGTTGATTATGAAATTGCCAAAGCAAAATTAGAAAAATCAACTGGGCAATAAATTAATAGGAAAATTAAGTAAAATATTTAACGAGGAAATAAAATGAAAAAATTAAAATATATTGGAGTTGCAGTACTTGCTTTTGCAGTTATTCTTTTTATTCTTTTTAATAACAAAGCCAAACTGCAGGCTAAAGAAAAATCAGCAATTAAAAACGCATATTACGTTTCTGTTTATAAAGCAGAAAAATCAAAAATTTCAGAAGACATTTCTCTTGTTGGAACAATTACTGCATACAACGACGTAAATGTTTTGTCAGAAACATCTGGAAGAGTAACGCATGTATTTGCAAAAGTCGGCGATTATAAAGCAGCCGGCTCGGTGCTAGTACAGGTTGATGATGAATTGAAAAAAGCCGCTTTGATGGTTGCAGAAGCTAACTACGAAAAATCAAAAAAAGATTATGAGAGATTTGTTGAATTGCATAAACAAAAATCAATTACAGATGCACAGCTTGATGGTGCCAAACTTGCATACGTCTCTGCAGAATCTCAATTCATCGTCGCAAAAAGACAATTAGAAGACACAAAGGTTAAAACACCAATTTCAGGTATTGTTACATTAAGACCGGTCGATGTTGGTTCAACTTTGCAGGGAGCTCCTCAACCAACCCTTGTTGCAAATGTGGTTGATATTTCAAGATTGAAAATAAAAGTTAATGTCTCTGAGAATGTTGTATTTAAATTAAAAGTCGGAGACTATGTAGAGGCTTCGACGCAGATTTATCCGAATATTAAATTTAATGGAAAAGTTGAGACCATTTCTTCAAAGGGAGATGAATCTCATACATATACTGTTGAAATTGTAATTAACAACGATAGCCGGCATCCTCTTAAAGCAGGAATGTTTGCAAATGTATTTTTCACAACTTTGGAAAGACAACAGGTGCTCTCCGTTCCAAGGGAAGCAATAGTTGGAAGTGTAAAAGAACCTAAGATTTATGTTGTTGAAAATGGTATTGCTAAACTTAAAAATGTGTTAACCGGTGTTTCGTTCGGAACGAAAATAGAAATTCTTGATGGAATAAATGATGGTGACATAATTGTTATCAGCGGACAAAACACACTTAAAGATAATACACCTGTAGAAATTCTTTAACTGCATCTTGTAAAAAAGGAAAATTTATTATGACTATTACAGAATTATCTATTAAACGACCATCGCTGGTAATTGTTGTCTTTACGGCTTTAATTTTATCTGGCTTATATGCGTTGCAGTTATTGAATTATGAACTGCTTCCTAAAATAACTCCTCCCGTAATTACAATTACAACTATCTATCCCGGGGCATCACCAAGTGAAGTAGAAATAAATGTAACCAAACAAATTGAAGATGCTATTTCGGGTCTTGATAAAATAGATGAAGTTCGTTCCATTTCACAGGAAGGTGTTTCCTTTGTAATTGTTCAACTTTTACAATCAGCAAATACTGATATTTCGCTTCAGGATGCACAAAGAAAAGTAAATGAAATTGTTTCCAAACTTCCATCTGGAACCAAAGCTCCTACTATTTCTAAAATTGCATTTGATGAAATTCCTGTTATAAGAATGGGGGTTTCGAGTAATCTTAATTCAAAAGAATTTTACACGTTCTTAAAAGATAAAATAAAACCTTCTATATCAAAACTTGCAGGCGTGGGACAGGTTGCATTAATCGGAGGACAGGAAAGAGAAATTAAAATCAATCTTGATCACAACAAGCTGAAATCCTATAGCTTATCGATATTGCAAGTAATGTCTGCAATTAAAAGTTCTAACCTTGATTTTCCAACTGGTAACATTAAAGATGTAGACCAACAATATGTGGTTAGGGTTGCAGGGAAATTCAATTCAATAGATGAACTTAGAAATCTTGCAATAGGAGTTTCGAGACAGGGGGGAACAATTACATTATCTGATGTTGCTGAAGTTCAGGACGGAGTTCAGGATGCTGTAAATTATACACGCATTAACAACAAACCCACTGTTAGTATGCAAATTCAAAAACAAACTGATGCAAACGCTGTGGAGGTCTCTAAATTAATCAGAAAAGAACTGGCTAACCTTGAAGAAAGATATAAGAATCTCGATCTTAAATTTACAATTGCGCAGGATGCTTCTCTCTTTACAATTGATGCAGCAAACGCTGTAAAAACAGATCTTGCCATTGCAGTTGTTCTGGTTGCACTTGTAATGTTGTTGTTCCTACATAGTATAAGAAATTCAATTATTGTTTTGGTTGCTATTCCATCTTCTTTAATTACAACTTTTGGAGTTATGTACGCCTTGGGTTTTACATTAAACCTTATGACCTTACTTGGACTTTCTCTTGTTGTGGGAATTCTCGTTGATGATTCAATAGTTGTACTCGAAAATATTTATCATCATCTTGAAGCAGGAGAAGAAAGAAAAGTTGCCGCATTAAGAGGAAGAAATGAAATTGGTTTTGCAGCTCTTGCAATCACCTTTGTTGACGTTGCTGTATTTCTTCCGCTTGCTTTAACTGGTGGAATTATTGGAAATATCATGCGACAATTTTCTGTCGTGGTAGTGGTTTCCACTTTGCTTAGTCTTTTTGTTTCATTTACTGTTACACCAATGCTAGCTTCACGTTTTGCTAAACTGGAAAGACAAAAAAATACAAATGTAATAGGAAGATTTGTAATATGGTTTGAGAACAAATTCAAAAATCTAACAGAAGATTATGTTAAACTACTTGAGTGGAGTTTCAAAAACAGGTGGAAAGTTTCAGTTGCCGCAATATTACTTTTGCTTGCTTCGCTGGCTCTGGTACCTCTTGGTTTTATTGGTGGTGAGTTTATGACACAAACAGACCGCGGTGAGTTTGCTGTAACTATTGAACTTCCTCCAGGAGCAAAACTTGAACAAACAAATTCAACTTCTCAATATGTTGAGAGAATTATCAATTCTATGCCTGAAGTTGAAAAAACCTTTGTAACCGCCGGAATTTCTAATGAAGGCTTAATTGGTTTTTCATCTAACAATGTATCAGAGATTAACGTTACGCTTGTACCAAAAAATGAGAGACAAAAATCAACTGATGAGGTGTCGGATGAAATTAAAATGATTGTTCAGAAAATTCCAGGAGTAAAAGTAAGAGTAAACCCGATAGGAATTTTTGGAACAGCTAATCAAACGCCGATTCAAATTATTGTAGGCGGCACGAATATCGATGATGTGTTTAAGTCGGCAAAAATTGTTGAAGATGTTGTAAAGTCTGTGCCGGGTACAACTGATGTCCGCTCCTCTTCTGAAGAAGGGAAACCTGAAACAAGGATTGAGGTTGATAGAGAAAAATTAAATGCACTTGGACTTACAATAGCTGATGTTGGTGCAACTTTGCGAGTAGCTTTAACAGGTGATGATGAATCAAAATTTCGGGATGGACAAAATGAATATGATATCCGAATTCAGCTTGATGAGTTTGATAGAGCAAAAACTGACAATATTGGTAGTTTAACTATAATGAATAAAAAAGGACAACTTGTTGAACTTAACCAGTTTGCAAATATTACTCTTTCAACGGGTCCCACTAAACTGCAACGACAGGGAAGAAACCCTGCAATTACTATTTATGCACAGGCAGTTGGAAGACCTACTGGTTCTATTTCCCAGGACATTGATAATATTTTGAAAAAAACAAAACTGCAAGGAACAGCAACTTATACATTTGGTGGTGATTTTAAGAATCAACGCGAGTCTTTTGGAACGCTTTTCATTGCCTTATTTGCTGCTTTAATATTTACTTATATGATAATGGTTGCTCTTTACGACAACTTTATTTATCCTTTTATAATTTTCTTTTCTATTCCACTTGCAATGATTGGAGCTTTACTGGCGCTTGCATTAACTATGAAGTCATTAAGTATTTTTACAATGCTTGGAATTATCATGCTTATTGGTCTTGTCGGTAAAAATGCAATTTTACTTGTTGATAGAACCAACGCAAAACGTTTAGAGGGAGCGGCTGTTCACGAAGCGTTGATTGATGCAGGAAGAATGCGTTTAAGACCAATTTTAATGACAACATTGACCATGGTTTTTGGTATGCTTCCGATCGCTCTTTCAACCAGTTCTGGTGCTGAATGGAAAAGCGGTTTGGCATGGGCTTTAATTGGAGGATTGACAAGCTCTCTTATTTTAACGCTTGTCGTTGTTCCTATTGTTTATACAAAAGTTGAGGAGTTGCGTATCTCAATCCCTGCGTTTTTCAGAAAAATACTGAGAAGAGAGAAAAAAGAAATAATTGAAGCTGTTGAAATAACCGACTAACTCGCTTGTAAATAAAAGATTCTATCTCACTTCATTTATAATTGATGAAAGAGATAGAATCTTTTATTGTTTGTTGATATTCTGATAATAATTTATCAATCACTTCCTTTACAGTTAGAATATTTCTAATTAATCCACTGCTCTGACCGGCTTCCATAGCTCCTTCTTTTTCATCTCCTTCAAAGATTCCTTTCATTTCTCTTTTTCTTCCAAGAAGTTCTTTAAGCTGATCTGCGTCTAATCCTTCCTGTTCAGCTTTCAGAGATTGTATTGCAAAGTCGTTTTTTAGCATACGCATTAATCCAATTTTTTTATAAACAAGAATAGTGTCGTTATCATTTGCATTAACTATTTTTCTTTTATAATTATCATGTGCGGAAGATTCAATGGTGGCTGCAAATCGTGTCCCGATTTGTACACCTTCAGCACCAAGGCAAAATGCTGCGGCGATTTGTCTTCCATCAGCAATTCCGCCAGCAGCTATAATTGGAATTTTCACTGCGTCAGCAATTTGCGGAATTAAACAAAGTGTCGTTATTTCATCCGCCCCATTATGTCCGCCTGCTTCAACTCCTTCTCCGACAATTGCATCACAACCGGCATTCTCAGCTTTAACCGCTTGCTTTACATTTGATACAACATGAACAACTTTGATATTATTCTTTTTTAGCACATCAATATATTTAGCTGGATTTCCAGCGGAGGTAAAAACAATTTTAATACCTTCCTCAATTGTAACATTAATCAGTTGTTCGGCATCCTCACGTAGAAGGGGAATATTAACTCCGAAAGAATTATGTGTGGCTGCTTTACATTTCTGCAAATGATCTTTAAGCAACTCCGACTTCATTGAGCCTGCACCCATTAACCCAAGCCCACCACAATTAGATACTGCAGAAACAAGTTTCCAGCCTGAAACCCAAACCATCCCTGCTTGAATTATAGGATATTTAATACCAAATAATTTTGTAATACGATTTTGCATTTTGTTTCTCCAATTTCTTAAAGTAAAATTACTAACTAATCTTTATTCAATTACAGTTGTAAAATATATCCAAAGAATTTTTAATGTTGGGGTATTTTTGTTTTATTTGTTATTCGTTACCTAATTAAATAAATTTGCTTTTCAAAAAAGAAAATATAAAAGAATGAGAGCAATTATACCTGTTGCGGGAGTTGGAAGTCGACTTAAACCGCATACACATACAATACCAAAGGTGCTGCTGAATGTTGGCGGTAAACCGATGCTGGGCCACATAATTGATAAACTTCTTTCAGAAGGAATAAACAAGGCGACTTTTGTTTATGGACATTTAGGAGAGATGATTATTAATTATGTTAAAGAAACTTATCCTTCTTTGCAATCTGATTTTGTAGAACAAAAAGAACTGGAAGGTCTTGGACACGCTATTTATACGGCTATTCCAACATTTGATGATAAGGAAATTTTTATAATTCTTGGCGATACTATTTTTGATGTTGATGTGAAACAGGTGTTTTCAAATAAAGTGAACTCTCTTGGTGTTAAACACGTTGATGACCCGAGAAGGTTTGGTGTGGCAATTACTGAAAATGGTTATATAAAACAGCTCGTTGAAAAACCCCAATCATATGTTTCTAATCTTGCTTTGGTTGGCTTGTATTACATCACTAATGCAGATGCTTTAGTTAAGAGCTTAAATAACCTTGTAGAAAAAAATATAAGAACACGTGGCGAATACCAGTTAACTGATGCATTGCAAATGATGATTGATTCTGGAGAAAAGATGACCACTTTTAATGTTGAAGGCTGGTACGATTGCGGAAAACCTGAAACTTTGCTCTCAACAAATCAGTACTTATTAAAGCAAAAAAGTTATTACAAAAAATATTTGAACAACGTAATCGTTCCTCCTGTTTATATTGCAGACAATGTAGTTGTTGAGAATTCAATTATTGGTCCGTTTGCAACCATAGATAACGGAGTTAAAGTCTCAGAATCAATTATTAAAAATTCAATTATTGGTTCAAACGCCGTAGTTGAAAAAGCAATGCTCGAAAACTCAATTATAGGAAATAATTCTCTTATTAAAGGAAATTATAAAAGATTAAACACCGGCGACTCGTCGGAACTTGAATTTTATTAATTAATTATAGGAAAATAAAATGTCTTTCTTTTTCACATCTGAATCTGTTTCAGAAGGTCATCCCGACAAAGTATGTGATGCTATCTCTGATAGCGTTCTTGATGCAATTTATGTTCAGGATGCAAAAGCAAGAGTAGCTTGTGAAACTTTAGTAACAACAGGACTTGTAGTTGTAGCCGGAGAAGTTACAACATCAGCTTATGTAGATATACAGGCGATAGTAAGAAATACTGTAAAGAATATTGGTTATACAAAAGGAGAATATATGTTCTCTAATGATTCCTGCGGAGTATTAAATGCAATTCATTCACAATCCCCTGATATTGCTCAGGGTGTTGATGAAGGAAAGGGACTGCATAAAGAGCAGGGCGCCGGAGACCAGGGAATGATGTTTGGTTATGCTTGTGATCAATCGGCAGATTATATGCCTTTAACTCTTGAATACGCTCATAAGCTGGTAAAAAAACTGGCAGATATTCGTAAAAAGCAGCCAAAGCTTATGCCTTACTTACGACCTGATTCAAAATCTCAGGTAACAATTGAATACGATGAAGTAACCAGAAAACCGCTGCGAGTTGAAGCAGTTGTAGTTTCTACTCAGCATGATGAAAATGTAAACCAGAAGAGAATAGAAGCAGATGTGAAAAAATATGTTATTCCTGCTGTCATTCCTAAAAGACTGCTTGATAAGAACACAAAATACTTCGTTAATCCAACAGGAAAATTTGTTATAGGTGGACCACATGGAGATAGTGGTGTTACAGGAAGAAAAATTATCGTTGATACCTACGGCGGTTGGGGTGCACACGGTGGTGGTGCTTTCTCTGGAAAAGATCCATCTAAAGTTGATAG
>CAZQSR010000012.1:0-32172 GCA_964596145.1 uncultured Ignavibacteriaceae bacterium | reverse complement strand
ATTCCTGTATATCAGCAACAAGAGATGTCAATCTTTGTTGAACAGATTCAATAAGATGATTTACAGATGCAAGCTGCTGGGCGGTAATATCCTGCACCTGCAAAGAAAGAGTGATCTGGTAAACATCATCTTTAATTGAATTTAAAATATTTGAAGCCTTTTGGAACTCATTTTCAAAATCATCGACTCTTTCAAACTCATTTATTAATTCTAATGCTTCCGAATTATTTTTCAATAAGTCTTTTATCTTTTTAGTTATTTCAATTTTGGAATTTCTTTTTGATTGTATGTTTTTTAATAATGCCTCTGACTCAAAAAGATTTGAAGTAATCTTATCGGCAAGGTCTAATATTTCTGTTGTAGCCAGCTCAGTTGCATTAGTAACATTTGATATCTGATTCTGTGCTTGAGGCATTTTTTTAGTGCTGTCAGCTATAGAAACATTTATGTTTTCAAGCAAAGGAACTATTTCTCTCATAAATTCTGTCAAGCTTTGAATAATCGGAACTATTTTTTCACCAAATTTAAAAACGTTTTTCAAATCATTTAATTTATCGAATATATTGCTCATGTTCTGCGAAAGATCTTTCATAAATTTCTCCTAATTATTAACAGCGAGTATCTGGTCTATTTTTTCTTTTAATACTTGTGGAGTAAAAGGTTTTACTACATAATTTGAAACTTTTGCCTGAAGTGCTTCAATAATATCTTCTTTAACTCCACGGGTTGTAACCATCAAAATCGGAATTTTTTCTGTCTGCGGATTGCTGCGAATTCCTTTTGTCAACTCAAGTCCAGACATAACAGGCATATTCCAGTCTGTTATTACAAAATTAATTAACGAATCATTAACAAGTTTTTGCAATGCTTCCTGTCCATCTGATGCTTCAACGTAATCCTGATAACCTAGGTTTTTAAGTGAGTTTATTACTATTCTTCTCATAGTTACGGAATCATCGACAATTAAAAATTTTAAGTTCATTTTTCCCTCTGATTAATTTAAATATTTTGATACTTCATACTGAATACGTTTTGGGTCAAAAGGTTTGACTATGTATGAATTAGCTCCACAAGTAAGACCTCTTTCTATTTCGGTATTGCCAGTAAGAGATGAAAGAATAATTATTGGTACATCTTTGTAAAGATCATTCGTGCGGATTGTCTTTATTAATTCAAAACCATCCATATTAGGCATATTAAGATCGGTTATAATTAAATCGAATCTATGCAATGGTAATTTTTCAGCAGCTTCCATCCCATCAGAAGCGGAGACCACTTCGAACCCGTGCATACTTAATGACACAGAAACAAATTTTCTAATTGTGGGAGAATCATCTGCTATCAATATCGTTTTTTTCATTTCTACTCCTTTTTATAACCGATTGTTTTGGGATAGCTTATTAATCTGAATGCTTTTGAAATACCCTGTAAAGTTTCAGCATAGCCAATAAACAGGTATCCGTTTTTATTTAAAGCATTGTACAGGTTCGATACTACTTTAATTTTTGAAGCCACATCAAAATAAATAAGTACATTTGCACAATATATTACATCAAAACCGAACATTGCCTTCATACCAATTTCATCATAAAGGTTCAGAAGTTTGAATGTAACCATTCTCTTTATAGCGGGATCAATTGCATAACCCGAGCCGTTATTTTTAAAATATTTCTTTAAATAATACGCCGGTGCATTTCTAATAGAATAATCGCGGTATATTCCTGCTGTAGCAGTTTGAATTACTGTATGGCTTATATCTGTACCAACGATTTCAAATTCAATTCCGGGATATTTTGGTTTAACCATTTCAGTTATTGTCATTGCAATAGAATATGCCTCTTCACCAGAAGATGAAGCCGCGCTCCAGATGCGAAATTTATTTGAACTTCTGTTTTTACTATTCATAATATCGGGAATAACCGAAGAAACCAGTGCATCAAGCTGTGGTTGATTTCTGAAAAAGAATGTCTCGTTGATAGTTATGACTTCATAAAGATATTTTAACTCATCATTTCGGGTACTTCCAAATTTTAGATAATTAAAATATTCCTCGTACGAAGCAAGCCCCAAATAAGTTAATCTTTTAGAAAGCCTGCTTTCGAGAAGATATTTTTTATTGTCCTGGAAATAAATTCCACACAGCTGATAAATGAAGTTTCTGAATTCATTAAAGCTGCTATCAGAAAATTTCGGCAGAACCTTTGGTTTAAAAAGAAGACCATCCTTGTTCTCGGTATTCTGATTAAATGGTGTTGCGGTTGATACAAACATTTAATTTGTCCTGTTTTTTTCTGTTAATTCTCGTTGCTCTAAAACACTAATTGCTCTTTCTCGAACCATTTCTTCTTCATCTGAGGAAAGAATTTTTAACGATTCATTTACTCTTTCATCATTTTCGTTTTCTATTAGTTCAATCAATCTCAGTCTGTTCCACATATTAATATCGCCGGACATAACATCTATAAACATAACAGCAATTGAAGTGTTGAGATAGAATAGCAATTCCATAGCAATTCTTCTTATTTCTTCATCTGCATTCGAAAGTAATTCTGTTAAAGCATCACAAATATTATGATAAGCTAAATCATTCAGTTGTTTAATCGATTCATAAGGATCCGTTTCAAGAACCTCTTTTGTCAACTCAAGCACATTGCGAAGATTAGGGAATTCACTTTTCAGATGTCCTGCTAGTTGATTATAAAAAGATATCGGTTCCTGATGATAATTCATTTTAATATTCTCATCAATTTCGTAATCGTCGCCATAAACTTCCAGGCAAGTATCAACAATATCTCTATCAAGGAAGTAATTAATAAGATGAGACGCGGCTCTTTTATAATTTAACTCTCCTTCTTTTAGAGTATTGAGCAGAGAATTTTTAGAGCTTTCATCAAAAGGTATATCGATCTGGAGTTTATCTTTTAAATTTTTTAATGACTCAATTATTGCCCAATTTAAAGGTGGAGATGAAAGTTTTAATTCAGAAAGTAAAAGAAAGAACGTTTCTTCGTTTCCTATTTTTCCAAGAGTCTCCAACATTGAAAATTTTGTAAGCTCATCTTCGTTCTGAAAGTTATTCAGCACAAAATCTAAAGCTGCAGCACTCTCCATTTTTCCAAGAGCTTCAACAACGGTTGGTTTGAATAATTCGTTTTGTGAATATACTTCAACAAGTTCATCAAAACATTGATCACATTTCAAATTGCCAAGTGCCTCAACACAAGCAAGAATAAGATTATCATTGTCTGTTTCTTTTAGCACCTGACTTATTTGCGGTGCGACAGATTGATCGCCTATTAATCCCAGAATATCGATTATAAATTTTTTGTCATCAGCATTCCCGTTCGGCAAAAAATTAACCAATGCCTGAACTGATGTAATCCCTTTTTTAAGCAGTATATCTCCTGCAAGATTTCTTACAGCTATATCTTCTGAAGCAATATATGGTATAAGAATCTCCGGAATTTGCTCGCTCTGGTTGAAGATAAGAGTCTGACTTACTGCATCTCTGACACCCTTGTCTTCATCATATAATTTTTTACAAATAATATCGATAAGCTCATTATCAAGCTCTTCTGAAATTAACTCTTCAACAATAGCTCTTCTTATCGAAGAATCTGTTGATTCAAGTTCTTGCAAAATTAACTTTTTATCTTTCAATTTTTCTCCCGTTAATGGATTTTTTTTCAAAGAAAGAAATTTCTTCACTTTATTATCGTGATTGACATCAATTACTTTAACTATTATGGCAAACTAAATGCCGTTTATTTTTGAGCTATAAGAGAAGTTTTCGGAAAGTGATATTGCACAATATTCTGCACCTGGCGAATAATGGCAAGTTTAAGATGAAAGTTTATTAAGTAGTAATGTGTGAAAGATTTTCTTCTTGTTATTCCCCTTCAATTTTTTTAGTAACTTCTATTTTTAACTGTTCCATTCTATATCTTAATTTTGAACGGGAAAGCCCAAGTACTTTTGCAGCTTTAACCTGGTTTCCATTTGTAAGTTCAAGCGTTTGTAATATCAGAGATTTTAAAACAGTATCTATTTTAACTCCATTCTTTGGAACTTTCAAAACAAATTTATTTTCATCAGTCACTTGTTTTTTATCATCGGTTAAAAGAAAATGAAAATTCGCTTCCTTTAATTCGTCTCCCTCAATCATTAATGTTGCACGCTCAATAACATTTCTCAATTCCCTAACATTCCCTTTCCAGTATTGAGCTTCCAGCAAACGAAGAGCTTCTTTGTCAATTCCTTTAACCTGTTTTCCAAATTTCTGAGAATACTCTTTCATAAAACCATATGCAAGAATAGCGATATCTTCTTTTCGTTCTCTTAGAGGAGGAATAGTAACTTTTGCTACATTAAGTCTATAATACAAGTCTTCTCTAAAACGTCCTTTTTGAATTTCATCTTCAAGATTTCTATTTGTTGCTGCAATAACACGCACATTAACAGATATTTCCCTTTCCCCACCAACACGATAAAACTTTTTCTCCTGAAGAACGCGAAGTAATTTTACCTGCATATCAAGATTTAATTCTCCAATTTCATCAAGTAAAATTGTTCCTCCGTCAGCAAGTTCAAATTTACCTAATTTTGTTTTTTGCGAAGCACCGGTAAAAGCACCTTTCTCGTGTCCGAATAATTCGCTTTCGGCAAGTTCTTTTGGAATGGTTGCACAATTAACGGCAATAAATACTTTATCTTTACGCGGGCTTTGCTGATGAATGAACTTTGCAAATACTTCCTTTCCGGTTCCGCTTTCACCTTCAAGAAGAATAGTTGTGTCGGGACTTTTTGATAACTTTTCAACAATATTTGCTGTTCTTATTATTGCTTTACTCTTGCCAAAAAAGTC
Organism: uncultured Ignavibacteriaceae bacterium; assembly: GCA_964596145.1. Taxonomy (GTDB): domain Bacteria; phylum Bacteroidota; class Ignavibacteria; order Ignavibacteriales; family Ignavibacteriaceae; genus CAZHVS01. Next base: position 27,308 of record CAZQSR010000012.1, on the reverse strand, counting down.
TCTTGTTAGTTTATCTTCAGAATAAATGGAGTGAAGTTTTTCAACTTCGGATTTTAGGTTAAGATTCTCAATACATTTATTTAAAATTATTTTTAATTGTTCAAGATCTATTGGTTTTAATAAGAAATCGAAAGCGCCCAGCTTCATTGCTTTTACAGCAATTTTAACATCGGCGTATCCGGTTATCATTATTACCGGAATATGAAAATATTTTTTTTGCAACTCTTTAAGAATTTCTAAACCATCGTGAGTTGTCAGGTATATATCAAGTAAAATAATATCCGGTGTATTGTTTTGCACAACATCAAAAACTTTAGAGGCATCAAGACATATCTCTGCTTCGTAACCTAATTTAACAAGCACCTTCTGTAATGAAATAGCAACAAGATTATCATCATCAATAATTAGAATTTTAACATTCATTTGTGTTCTCATTTAAGTTAATTGGAAATTTTACAAAGAATTTAGTTCCTTCACCAACAGTACTTTCAAAATATAGCTCGGCATTAAATTCATCCAATATTGTTTTGCAAACACTTAATCCAAGTCCTGTTCCGGTTTTTTTCTTTGTAAAGAAATCTTTAAATATTTGGTTTTTATCTTCTTCGCTCATACCTGTGCCAAAATCTTCAACCTCTAGAATTACATATTTAAAAAGAGTTGTCTCTTCAGTATAAGTCTTAACTATTACGTTACCACCCTTTTCGCTTGCTTCCATAGCATTGGTAATAATATTAATAACCACCTGAAGAATTTTATTGTTGTTCAATGGAAGTTCGGGAATATGTATATCCAGTTTTTTAGAGATTTTTACAGATAATTTATTTGCTGTTCCCTGCAATAGGCTGATAGCCTTTTCAACCACAATGTTTAATGATGTAATTTCAATCTCAAGAGAAGATCTACGGGAAAACTCGAGAATTGTTTCTATTAAGCTTTGTATTCTATCAACAACTTCAAGACAGGAATTAACCGAGTCCTTCACTTCGCCTGATGTTTCACCAGCTATCATTTGTAAATAATTTAAATTAAGCTTTAACGCTGAAAGAGGATTTCTTATTTCATGCGAAAGCGTTGCGGCAAGTTTGCCTAAAAGTATAAGTTTATTTTCTTGTTCAGCCTGGCTCAAAGGATTTACAAACCTGAAAAGTGAAAAAAAATTAAATAATGATACTTAAACTTATCAAATTTCAGGAAGTAAATAAAAAAAAAGTGGGAAAATGTCAATAGAATACAACCCTGAAAGACAAAATCTTTCAGGGTAATATTTTTTTGAACTATGCCTTATTAATCTCTTTCAGAATTGCTGAAGCAACTTTCTGAATGACTTCTTCCGAGTTGTAAAACCCGTTATCAATTTTTTGTTTGATTGCAGCTAAGTCCTTTACGTTTGCGGTTTGATTTACCATAGACTTTGCCTCATTAGATATTTCAAGTTTATCCGAACCGAGCTTCTGTTTGGATACATCTGATTGTTTGCTAACTTCATGAGAATATGTTGTTTTAACATCTTTTATGTAGTTAGCTGCAAGATTTGTGTTGTTTATTTTCATTGTTATCTGAAATATGTTGTTAATTTTTTTTGATTTTGCAAAGCGAATAATCTCGCACCAGTAAGATTTATTTCTTCTTTCTTCCTGGCTACTGCATTATCGAAACTTTCTTCAATTAGTTTAGCAATTTTTTTTATGTTTGGATTATTTTTTGTTTTTTCCAAAACTGCTGAATCTTTTTGTAAGGTGTTTATATTCTCAATCGAAATTTTCACTTTTTCCAGCAAATTATCAAAATTCTCATCATTTAAATTGATAAGTAAACTATATAATTCCCTATAATGGCTTTCTAATAGTAAAATTTCTTCGTCTTTGTTTTCCATTTTATTCCGAAGATGAAGTTGAACCGGAATATAAACTTTGCATATTTAACAAAGTGGCTAATTGTAATTGCAATTTTTCATATTTACTTCTCAAAACCACAGCGCTTTTATCAATCCGGGAGTTGGTGGCAGTTATTTTATCATTAATTGAAGTAATATTGGAATTATATGAACTAATCATTTTGCTTACAGAACCATCTGTTCCCTCAAGAGTTGAAAGTGAAGAATAAAATCTTGATGCAATTCCTTGTGAAGAATTGAAAAGCGTCTCTACTTCGCTTAATTTTTGGGATAATCTATCTTCCAGCAATTCACTATTTGTAACAGATAATCCGCTTGTTGCGTTAAAAGAAATCCCTAGTTTATTCAAAATATTCAAGCTATTTGATGAGATTCCATTAACTGCAGATGTTGCATTGGAGCTAAGTGTACTAAGAAGACCCAGAGCCGCTGAATCTCCGGTAAATACTCCACGGCTGCCTTTTGTGGAATAAGTACGCGATTTTATGTAAGTATAAAGATCATTAAATTTACTAATAAAGGAATCTATTTTGCTTCTGACGTTCGAAGTTGAATTTGTAATTGCAACGGTTACATCATCATCTGTCTCTTTCATTACAGATTTTAAATTGATTGTTAAACCCAAAGAAAGGTCTGATATTGTATTTGATTCTCTTTGAATTGTTAATCCATTAAAAGTAAACTTAGAATTTAAGAAGTTGTTTGAAGAAGATTCTGGGCTTCCGCTGATTGTTGTTCCATCTGCTTCAATCCACCTTGTTCCATAAGTAAACCCTGCCTTTGAATCATTGGTAGTGATTCCATTATCAGAATTTTTATATCTGTTTGTTAAAATCTCTTGTGTAAGCCCTATTTGAGTAAAAGCATCATCCGAAGTTATAATTAAACGATTAGCATAGCCTGAGTTTTTTGCAGCAAAAGTAATTTTCGAAGTATCTATTGAAGGACTAAAAACTGAAGCCGACATTAATGTAGCCGCAGCTTTTTCTTTATAAGCGACAATTCCTAGTGAATTCATAAGAGCGTTTGAAGCAGAAATTTTATTTCCACTACTATCCAGCCCTGAACTATTAATTGTAATATAGTCCGAAGTATTATTAGACCTAATTTTTAACTGAACCTGGTTTGTTTCTGAAAAAGAAATTTTTTCAACCGTTATCCCACTAACGCTATTTGAGAGCTTGCTAACCATAGCATCGAAAAGAGTGTCGTAATTGGTTATTGTATTTCTTTCCGCTTCCGTAAAACTTATTGAAGTAGTATTACCATTTAAATTTATATCAAAAGTACTATTGTTTTCATCCATTGTGAATGAATCTGTTTTAAGAAACTTTGAAGAAAGCACATCTGCTTTTGAATTAGAATTTACTGCATCCCGGATTTTTTCCATTACACTTAGATTGGTTTCAGATGAAGAAAATTCCACATTAAAATTAGTTTCAAAATCACCACTTCTAATTCTCAAACTTCTTACACCTGCAGATATAGAATTAGTTGAAGCGGATGTTAAAGTTGAAGAAAGCACCGCATCGGTTTTGGCTAATTGATTTACTTTTATATTAAAGGTTCCAACAGACGCAGTATTGGTTGAAGATACAGTAACAAAACCCGTATTTGAAGAAGATGCCGACGAAGTAGGAATAAAAACCGAATCGGTTCCGGTTTTCATCAGATCTGCGATAATTGATTTTAATGAAGTCAATCGTGAAGTTACGCCACTCCAGGCATTACTTAAATTAGAGTATTTCGTCTTCTGCGAATTTAAAGGAGTAATAAGCTTTGTTTGTTCGCTCGTTATATAAGCAGATACAAGTGAATTTATTCCAGAAGTTGTAAGAGCATCGTAAGCCATTATATTGCAATATTATTATTATGAAATGCTTCCACCCAGGATGTTTTAAGTTCAGAAATAATTTTATAAACTATTTCATAGTTTTTCAATCTCATCTGATCCTGGCAATATTTATAAAGTTTTAATAAACCGACCGATACTTCTTTTGCTTTTTCATCATCAAAACGAAGAGCATCAATAAGCACCTGTAAAGCGTTATTGGTTTTTACAAAATCATGCTTTTGAATATTTACAAGAGCGAAGTCATATACTTTAATTAACAACTTCTGAGGAGATGCATCTAAAATATCTCTAACAAGATATTGATTAGCTGCAGATTGATGATTAAAAGAGTAGTTCCCTCGGTACATAAAATTTCCTGTTGTTAAATAAAAAGCCGGGGGATAAATCCCCCGGAATGTTGATTAATTTATTATCTGAATAAACTAAGAACGTTTTGAGGGGCTGTGTTCAACTGAGCTAACATTGAAGTTGCAAGCTGAGCACCGATCTGACCCTTCGTAGCATTGAGCTGCTCCATAGCAACATCTGCATCAAACAACCTGCTAACGGTCGATTTAGCATTTGCAATTGCGCTGGTCAGGTAATCATCTTTCATATCAAGTCTCTGAACCAGGTTACCAATTTTGCCAAGAGCTTCGTTTACTTTTTTCTCAACATATTCAACAGCGGATACGCTTGTGCTGTTAAATGTAAAACCGCCAACGCTGCTGCTGCCAATAGAAGCAATAGCTAAAGCTGCTGCAGAATCAGAAGTTGTAGCAACATTCAGGAAGCTGCTTAATGCATTTGCAATATTACCTTCAACTCTCAAATCAGCTGCACCGGTAGCTGTTGAAGTTACTCCGGTTGATGCTAATGAAGATGCGAAGTCGAGTGTTAATCTATCTGTTACATCTGCGCCGGTCTGGAAAGTGAAAGAATCAGCTATAGAACTTAGAATTGAACCAGAAGCAACACTAGAAGAACTCTGAGCTGCGATTGTTCCAACTAATAATTCCGTGTCATTGAACTTGGTAGTCTTAAAGAAATTTTTAACTTCTTCGGCAAGAGCTTTAATGTCTTTTGCAATAGATGTTCTGTCTTTCGTAGGATCTGTTGCGTCAGAAATTTTTTGCCTGATAGCAGTTATGTTATCTTTAATTTGTAATAAAGCTGTTTCGCCAGTTGATAACATGTTCTTTGCAGAAGCAATATTGCCTTGAGCTGCTGTCATCAATTTAACTTTGGTATCAAGTGATTTTCCAACGTTAAATCCGGATGTATCGTCAGCTACGTTGTTTATTCTTTTGCGTGTAGCAAGACGAAGTTGTGCATCATAAGTTTCTGCGTTAGCTTTTGCTAATGCGTTGTAGGCGTTTAAAGCGCCAATGTTTGTGTTGATTTTAAAAGTAGACATAGGAATACCTCCATGTAATTTGTTATTAATTTACCCAAGCATCCTTGCTTGAGAAGATTTGAAGTACAATTAATTAATCAAATCTCAATTACATTATCGTTATCTGTTTTTAAAAGTTTAGTTTAAATGTGAAATAATATTTTGCTGGATAATAAAGGCTAGAGTAATCCATTAAATTTTTGCTTTAATATGCTCAACTTTTCTTTTACGGCTGGAATATGTTGATGCTTTGTTTCTATTTTTTTTATTACTTCAACTATCAACTCATATTTTTCTAACAATAAATAAATGGAAACAAGATAAAATCCAATTGATGGATCTATATAATTTTCATTCATTAATTCATCAAATATTTTTGCTGCTTCATCAAGTCTATTCGCCTCATAGAGTGCAAGTCCAAACGAAGCTTTATACAATGTTAATTGTTTTACTTCTTCCGAAACATTATTTAATAAATTAATTCTTGAAGATATGTGCGAATACTTATCAATAAGCGATAAAAATAATTCCGCTGTAACAGAATTAATGTAGGATGGGAATATTTTTTCTTCCTCTTCTGTTATTGCCTCTCCATTAAAAAGAATTTTTACAAACTTAACGAAGGAGTTTGTCTCTAAAGCATTTTGATCTTTCTCCAACAACTTGTTAAAAAAATAATTAAAAAAAATTTTATCACCCGCTAATGTTGATTCCTGCAAGCCAAGATAAATTAACTGCTTCTCATCAACAATTATTTCAAATTCTTTTGTGGAAGATTTACTATTATTTTCAATTGCATTCTTGCAGTGCTGTAAGGCTTCGTTATAACGATTCATTGCAAGATAAATTTTAGATGTGACCATATTTAACAAGGGTTGTTCTTTATCATACTTCAATCCTTTGTTTGCATAATCAAGCGCTGTTTCAAGTCGGTTTTCCTGCAATTCAATCGCTGCCAGGTAACGATAAGCATACGCCTTGTAAAAAGCTGGACAATTTTTTAAAGAAATAATTTCATCAAAATATTTTTTGGCATTTACTTTATCATCAAGCACACCATAGGTTTGTGCAAGTTGAAAAGTTACATAATCCGACTTACATTTATTGTATTCATTAAGCAACAGAGATAAATTTCTTTCTGCTTTTTTATTCATCTCTTCTTTACCAATATCATAACCAACATGAATTATTTCTATTGACGATTCTTTTATTTTATATTTTTCTTTTAACAAGGAATCATATATTTGCTCGTGAATGGAGCCAACAAATTTTAGCTTAGGATTATATTTAAATAGTCTCGGATATTTAAATACATTTGGTTTGGAATTATGTGTATCAATACTGGATACAATACATTTATACGCAGCATTCTCGTTTTTTAAAACTATTTCCTTTAATTCTTTTTTTGAATCATTTGACAATCTTTCGTCTGCATCAAGATAAAGCACCCATCTTCCTGATGTTTTGCTTAAAGCATAATTCCTTGCTTCAGAAAAGTCATTTATCCATTCAAAATGAAATATCTTTGCATCATATTCTTTTGCTATTTTTAGAGTTTGATCTGTAGAGCCTGTATCTACAATAACAATTTCATCCACTACATCTTTTACAGATTCAAGACAATCGCGAAGATATTTTTCTTCGTTTTTAACAATCATACTTAAAGTACAATTATATGTTTTATTGTTTTCAGACATTTATTTTGCTTTCAATAATTTTTTGCAGATAATCTAAATTTTCTAATGCTACTTCATTTGTAGAATCAATTTCAATGACTTTTAGAATTATATCGGATGCTTCTTGATATTCATTCTTCAAAATCTTTACAACCGAAAGATCATTTAATGCATCGATGTTTTTCTCATCATACGATAGTGCTTCAAGAAGCAGATTTTCTGCTGTATCGAAATCTTTTTGTTCAATCAAATTTTCTGCTTTAATTATTTTTTGCTGCATTGCTTCAACTAGTCCATTGTGCTGATCTTCAAATCCAAGTTTATTGTTTATCTCTTTCAGGTTTTCTAAAATTAGCGAGTCATTGTCCGAATATTTCAAAGCCCATTCAATCATAGTTTTTGATGCTTCATACATTTCAAGGTTATAAAAAATCTTACCTAAACCCGCACAAGCTCTAAATGAAGTAGGATTTAAATTTAAGGCCTGTTCAAAAGATATTTTTGCATTTTCTAAATCTGACAATCCCAGGGCTCCATAACCCTTAAGCAATAAAACATCGTGAAGCAGTTTTTCTCTCGATTGAAGTATTGGATGTGATTTAAACATGTCTTCAATAAGAATTGCCTGTTGAATTGTTTCCGGAAAATTTTGATTATTAAAATTATCCTGCATTACAGCAAACATCTGGACTATAACTTCCTCTGAAGGAGCAAATCTTAGAACTGGCTTTTTTACAATTTCCTTTATTCTTTCTTCTGCTCTTAATGCCGAATGTTTCCATGTCCAGTTTTCAAGGGCGTGCTTTGCACCATTTTCACCAAGCTTTTTAATCTCTTGTCTATTATTAACAGCATATTTCATTTCCTTTGACAAGCTTTCCATTACAGGTTCAAACAACCATGGTTGACCAACGGTTGGCATATCACTAACTTTTTTATCGGGCAAAGGTTTTTTATAGGCATCAACAAACAGACTATTATCTTCATTACAAAAATCAAGACATGCTCCTCCTCTTGTAACAATTACCGGCAGTCCGCAAGCCATTGCTTCTAAAATTGGCAAACCAAAACCTTCTCCCCTGTAGGGATGGACAAGTACATCACAAGCTGTGTATAAACCAACCAAATCCTGCTCGCTTAGTATTTCATCTATATATTCAATCTCAGGAGCATTATATCTTCTCATAGCTTTAGATATTTGTTCTTTATAAGTTTGTCCTTTATAGAATGAATCGCCGCACATATCCTTTATAACCAGACAGACTTCATCCATCTTTGAAAATGTTTTTGTATATGCTTCTATCAACACATCAATTCCTTTTCTGTAAATTGTTCCACCAAGAAAAAGGAATTTGAATTTCTTTTTTGTTTTTAACTTATACGGTTTAACACCTGGATGAAACTTTTCGGGATTATATCCGTTTGGAACCACAAATACTCTTTCAGCAGGAATTCCACTATCAATATAAACCTGTCTTACATAATTGCTTGGTACCCACATCTCATCAACATAATTTAAAAATACGTTAGCCCAGGAAGCAGGAAGTGAACCAAATTCCCATGGTTGAATTACAACCCATCTGCCATCTTTTGGGGGGATAAGATTTGGCGGCCAATAATGTCTTAGTGTTATATCTGTATGATCAAAATTCTTATAAAACTTATCTGTTAGTCTATATGCTTTTTCTGAAGGAGATGGAAGAAATTTATTTTTCTCATTTGGAATTAAATTCAATTCAATATCATCAGATATTTCTGTACAAATTTCTCTGTTAACTACTGCAAGAGAATGATTTGCAAATTGCGAGCCTTCCCACCTGACAACTATCTTGTCAGTTTTTACTGAATTAATTTTTACCGGAGTTTCACCTTTATCCAATTTTTCTTCTATGATTTTTAATCTATCTACAACAATTTTTGCAACTGCATCAATGCTGTATTTTTCAATTATTTCTTTTCTTGCTTTGTTGCCAACTTCTTTTGCTCGTTCAGGATTGGAATGCACTTCTTTCATAAGTTTCTTTAAATGTTTAATGCTTGGGTTAGCCCACTTTTGTCCATTATAAAAAGGAATTTCCATTCCATTGATTTCCACAAGCCCATCAATATCTATCAGATATGAATTTTCATTTGTCATAAAAGCAGTATTACCGCTCCAGTTAGTTCCAATAACTGGCAAACCCATTGCCATTGCTTCCTGGTAAGGTCTTCCCCAACCTTCTCCTCTTGATGGAAGCACAAAACAATCAACAGATTTATACAAACGAATCATATCTTCAAATGGAAGCTGTTCTGATAACAATACATATTTCGGCAAAGTATTTTTGTTGTAACCATTCCGGGTAATTATTTCGTCAATCTTCTTCTGAATAATCAAACTTGTATCACCATCATAATGTCCAAGCAAATAAGTTCTAATATAAAGACAAACGTCATCTTTGTTAGAAAAAGATTCGAAATATGCACGAAGTAGTATTTCCGCTCCTTTTCTTTCTGTCCACTCAAAGATTGAAAGGAAATTGAACTTAGCTTTATTAGTCAATTCAAGTGGTTGGAATTTCCCTGGGTTGAAAACATCTGTATCAATTGCTTCGGGAATTACAAATAATTTTTCTTTTGGAATTCCAGCCTGAGAAAATGTTTCAACATTAAATTCGCTTGGCACCCATATTTCATTCATATCCAGACAATATGGAATCCAGCTTGCCGGAACGCTATCTGTCTCAAACATAGTTCTGCCAATGTTATAAGCTAATTTATCGAACCGCTTAAAACCAGGCGCCGGTTGATGTGAAATCAGGATTGCTTTCGAATCCGCCTGCACTGATTTATTTTTGGGCTGATAATTACACTGAAAGAAAAGTTTTTCTTTCCAATGAACAGGCATGTTATCTACAAAATTTTGTGAGTATAGATTATTATCATGAATTACTTGCAGATTAACATATTTATCCAATCCAAGAGCATAACTAATCGCTTCGCTGGCATAACCGCTTGGATTGAAAATTGGGGAAGCCCAAATAACTTTTCTATCAATCTCTTTTGTCTTAAGAAAGCTTACTAATTCTTCTGGACTTAAATATTCTGTCAATGATGAAAGATAATCGGGATAATTTGTAGAATACCAATATGAGTCTGTAATTTGACCATTGAAATTGCTCAGAATAAAATTCCATTGTTCTTGCAGCAATGCATTGTCTTTATAAATTGATAATCCATATCTTAATGCATCGGCAGCTTCTGCTATAAGGTTGTTATTAATTAGATTAACAGACAATTCTTTGATTGCATCAGGGTTCATTCCATTTAATTTAGCATTAACCCAGTTTTGTGTTCTTCCTTCTTTTCTTCTGACAATACTTCGGCCAACAAGAGTGTAAACCGGATCGGCATGAAAGACAACCATTTTATGATTGTGTTTTATCTTAAAACCAGCGTCACGGCATCTTTGAGAAAAGTCGCTATCTTCAGATTGATAAAATTTTCTTTCTTCATCCCATTTAACTTGTTGGGCCGCATTTTTCCTGATTATCCAGCCGCCGCCGCCTGTCATATAAGTGTAATCGTCTTTTTCCCATTCTTCCAGTATTATATGTCCACGAGGACCATTTATTGTTGCATAGTCCCAGTATCTTGAGCCATCAGGCAATCTTACTTGTGAAGTAAGTATGTCATAATTCTCATTGTAGTTTTTTAAATTATTATACCAATCTTTTGAAAGAATGATATCGTCATCAAGAATTGTAATAAAATCATATTTACAATTCTCAACAGCTTTATTCCTTAATGCAGAGAGATTTCCAACTTCTGCTTCTTCAATTGCAGGAATGTATTTTACATCTTCTCTATCATTATATTTTCCAACAACAATAATTTCATATTCAGGAATTTTTTGATATTTAATACTTCTAATAACTGCTTCAAGTTCTTTAGGTTTCTTGCCATTAGTGATTATACAAAAAGAAATTGGTATGTCTTTATTTTCTTTTAGTACAATTTTTTGATTTTCTCTTTCTTTTAATTCAAGGAACATCTGTTCATAATTTTTTACTTTGCTCTTCCACGTCCATTCCTGCAAAATCGATTTACGTGCGTTATCAGATAACTGCGATAAATTAAGTTTCTTTAATTTTCTAATTGCTTCAGCAAAGCTTTCAACTGTTCTATCAACAAGAAAGCCATTGTATCCATCAACTATTATCTCCGGCATATTGCCAACTCTTGTTGATATTACCGGCAACCCGCAAGCAAAAGATTCAAGTGCGGGATTTGGAGTTCCTTCAGTTTCAGAAGCACAAAGATAAAATGATGATTTGTGATAAATTTCATCTCTAACCTGTTCTCTTGTAAAAAGTTCGGATTTCTGTTTTACTGCATATCTGTCAAGCGTTACCAATTTAATGTTAAGTTGTTTACAAACCTGCCTGACTATATCAAGTCCTTTATTGCCGATTGAACCCGAATGTCCGACCCAGCAAGCAGTTAAACTTTTTGGTCTTTTCTTAGCAGGATAAAATAATTCCTCATCAACACCATTCTGACAAAGGAAAAAATTGTTTTTATCTCTAACCGGTAGATACATTTCAAGACTATTTACAAAACCGGCAAGATATTTTTTTTCTTCAATTAATCTTATTGTTTTATCAAGATGAACCGGAGCAGAGCAGCCAACAACAACTTTATTTGCGGGGACATTCTCTATTCCATTTACAACTTCTCCTCCAAAATAAACTATGAAGTCGTAATCATTATGATTAAAATCTTCGCCAAGTTTTTTTGCTTCAACTATAAAACGTGGTGAGATATATTTTTTTATATAATTAATCTTTAGCCACCAAGCCCATCCTTCTTCATCATAAAAGAAAAGAAGTTTAATTTTGTAAGAATTATTTTCTACCAATTGCGTGCTCTTTCCTATAAAATTTTTTTCAACATTTGAGATGACGAAATGATGTTTTCCTGATTTTGTTTTTGGTATTTCATCAACTACTGACCAGGAAACCGAGATATCATTACCAAGATGATTCTTTATTTTAGCAACAATTTCTTCCATTGTGTCAGGATTAAATTTATCTAATGCTTTAATTAAAATTTGTAATTCATCAATTTTATCCTGTTTGACCTGGAAAGAACTAATCCCTTCTACGTTGTAGAATAAATGAGTAAAAAATTCTCCATGTACCATCTTGTTGTCGGGAGTAATTATTGTGTTCGCTATTCTTCCTTTTACTTCCGTTAATAAAGGAAATCCTCTGCCGCATTTACATTGCTTATTGGAAAGCACTCCCACATCTCCAATTTCGTACCTGATTAACGGCATAGCATAGTTCATCAAATCGGTAATCACTATGCTTCCTTCTTCTCTATCGGAAACAGGAAGACCGTTTTTAATTAATTCAAGGTAACGCAAATCAGAAAAAATATGCATTCCATTATGAACATTGCACTCACAGGCAATAGAAGGAATTTCTCTCGAACCATACATATTAAAAACTTTGCATCCAAAAACATCTTCAACTGTTTGCCGCTGATAATCCCACATTTTTTCTGCTGATGATTCGATTGCTTCTGTTAAAGGAGAAGAAAATTTATATCCACTTTCTTTCAGGTAACTTGCAACATAATATAGTGAAGAAGCGTAGCCTCTTATTGCTTTTGGCTTAAAGGTTTTTATTTCTTCAACAAAACTATCGATTTTTTCCGAAGTAAGATTAAATGAATTTAACCATCTTTCATTTGGCGGAAATGCTGAAGGAACATCTCTGTCTGCTCCCCAGATTAAACCAAGTTTATCAGAAGGATTATAACCAATCCACCTTCGGAAACGATGAGCAGCAAGGTCAAACCACAGTTGAGATACTTTATCACGAAGAAAAGACATTGGATTTCCGGTTGAACCGCCGGTTGAATCTTTGAATACATCCTGTGCTAAAAAATTTTTCGCCTGAAGCTTCTCAAAGTTTTTTTGTATGTCTTCTTTGGTCAAAACTGGAATGGCTGTAAATTGTTCAAAACTAGAGAAAGAATATGGATTAAATCCTATCCTTTTAAATAACGAATTATAATACTCAACATTTTCAAAAGCATGAATAAGTAAATTTTTTAATCGTTCAAGCTGTAATTTTTCTATCTCTTCTTTTGATTTCCACTGTATCCCTTCAAGATGTTTTGCTATTGATTCTGCATTCGCTTGTTTTGAAATATTTAATGTACTATTACTATTAACTTTTTCTCTCTCTTTAGATTCTATTTTCTTTGCAATTTTTCTTTCTACTTCATTCACATACTTTAACATCAATTCAAAAACCGCTGCTTCGTTATAATCTTTAATTACTCTTTTCCATCCATTGGCGGCAATTCTTTTTCTTTCTTCATCATTGGCAATATAGAATTTTGTTAATTCAATAGCTTCTTCAATTGTATCATATCCAACAACTTCTTCTCCTAATTTGAAAATCTTACCAAGATAAGATTTATTATCACAAATTTGCATTACGCCATTGGCGGGAAGATAATAAGTTCTAAAATTAATTGGGCCTGTTGAGTTGTGAATATTAATTCCAATTTTCGTCTGTTGCAACAATGGAATTCTTTTTTCTTCCGGAAGAAAACCATTAGCCCAACCTGGTCCATAGTAAACGCCTTTTGGAAAAGCATTTACAAATTTATCAAGTCGTTCTGCCCGCCATGGACTTGTTCTTTCGCAAAGCAAGGTAACATCGTGTTGTCTTTTGCTATTAAGTATTGCCTCATAAGTTAATGAAGGATCGAAATCGTAGTCGCGAAAACCAATAGGCCAGAAGAACGCATTTTTTACACCCCAGGATTTATACATTTCAACAGCTGCAATATTTCCTACAAGACTTAAATCATATGCGGCGGCAACTGGCTTTGATAAATCTTCAGAAGATTCCGGGTCATCAAAACAAGCGTAAGCAGTAACTTGTGGAATTTGTTTAACAAACTCCGGATGAATATTGATTCCATTATAGTTCAGGAACACATCAAACGATTCAAGTTTTCTCAGTAAGTTTTCATACATTAAAAGAAGAGTTGAATTCTTTGTTTTCCAGAGATAATCAAGTTCTTTCCAGCTTAATCTTGGACCAGGAGGATTAAGAGTAAGACAAAAACCTTCAACTTCAAATCCTTTTTTTCTTAATCGCCCCAGCCAATCTTCGTTTCTTTGTTTAATATCTACTGAAAACTTTGGGAAATATGAATATCCAACCAGAACTCTCATAAAAGCCTTAAATGATTTTTTATTTTAATTTTGAGCATTACACCAAACAATTATTTTTTAATTACAACCAAAATGAAATTGGTAAATCAGTTTTTAATTTAGTTCGAATAAATATTTTAACTATTAATTTTTATATAATAATAACTATAGATTAATGCTAAAACCATTCCAATAAAATCTAATGAATTTGTTGTGAAATTAAGAAAATTTATGAGTGATAGTACCCTGATGGCTAATAATAGCCAGGTATTTTTGTAGTTAAATAGAATTGAGTTTTAGAATCCGAGTTTCCAGTTCTTTTTCAAATTTCTCTCTTGAGATATTTTCCTGCTTGCTTTTTTCTATTTTAAGATTTTCAATACGTTTTTGCGTTTCAGTAATTTTATTCTGAAGGGAATCTTCAAGTGATTTCTGTTTTCTTTGAGCTTCTTTCTTAGCGTTTTCTATTTCTACTTCTTTTTGTGCTTTAAGTGAAGAGATTTTTTTTGAAAGTCTTTGTTTCTGGTTCGACCTTTCAATTACTGTTGACACATAACTAATAAATGAAATTATCATTCCCAGAAAGAAAATGATTCCGCCCCACTTAATTCCATTTGCCATTAAAGAAGTGATAAACTCAGAAGACTTTAACGATACATCTGAACTATTTCCAACGCTACCTATAAAACCACCGGCAAGAAAAACAATCATTGAGATAATTAAATTATATACCATATTATTGTTGAATGAACCAGCAGCATCAAATTCTTTTGTTGCTTCAATATGTTCTAATTTATCTTCAAAGCTTTTTATTGCTGCATCACTGTTTTTAGTAATTAATTGAAGTGTCGTGTTCAAGGATTTTGAAGTGGTTTCTTTTACATGTCGAAGTTCTTCATTGAGCTGGGCAATAAGTTGTGTGTCTTCTTCAATTCCCATATTAAATTGTTCAAGTTCAATCGCAACTTTTGCATTTATGTGCTCTTTAATTCGTGTTTTAATCTTTTCAATAATGTTGTTGAATTTGCCCAGTAAATTTTCAAGAACAATTTGAATCATTATATTGCTGTTGGATTTGTAAGTAACAAAAAAATTATCAAGGTATTCAATTTCCTTTTTAATTTCTTCATCATAAAACTCATCAACTTTAAGCTCTTTTAATACAGTCAGCTTCTCCATCATATTTTCTTTTGCAGAAGATTCTTGAGAACAGAATGAATCAATAATTGATTTGATATCTGAATACATATCCGAAAATTCTGTCTCAAGAAATATTTCGTATGTGACACAATTTCGTAAAAGAAAACCAAAAAGATTTAAATTGTTTACGCTATTTGCATACTGTAATCTTTTGATATCATATTTAATAAGAGATGAAATGCCATCAAGAGCGAGTGGAATGTCCTCAAGATGTTTTTTACAAATTGAACTATAAAAAAGTGCTGTTATGCCATTTGCTTTTGAAGTTAGTGCCGCATTAAAATGTTGTTCTGCCTTTAAGAAATTATTTTCTTTTAATTCATTAAATCCACGATACACATTTATATAGTACAAGAACTCTGGTTTAATAGGGGCTTCTGTTTGCAGGTCGAGCACTGTAGATTCTGCTTTCTTATACATATCGTCTGCCTTATCTATCAAACGAAATTTCGAATCAAATGTAAAAATTGTTCCAGCAAGAAGATATTTGATAAAATTTTCGCGGTTTATATTTCTATCAATAAGATTAAGAGCGGAAAGAGCATAATAAGCTTTTTCTTTATCAATAGGTTCTGTCGCCCATTTTATAAAATATCTTTTGACTTCATCATATTGATCATAAATATCGAAGTTTGATTTTTTATAATTCTTCAGCAATTCATTAAACTGGTAAATAACCGGGAGTTCATTTGCCCAAATACGGGGAGCATAACGCAGAGGGATGAAAATTTGTTTCAAGTCCTGAGGGATATCAAATGCAAAAAGCTCAGAAACACTCTTTAAAAACTGGGGAAAAGCAACTTCGTTTTCAAGGTTATCTCTGAACAACTGTTTTCCATAGCCGAGGAACCTGGAAACCAGCACATTATAATTTATTTTGTCTTCTTCTTTCTTCTCTTCAGTGAAGGAAGAGTCGACAAGATATGCATCCTGCATAAATTTTCATCCATGATATAGGTTTAATCTGTCAATATAGTCGAAAAAAAAATATAGAACTTAAGCCCTAAAGGCTTAAGCTGCTATATTTTCCAAAACACTTTCAACTGCCTGAGTTTGATCAACTGTTAAAAGTTTTTCAAGGTCTAATAAAATAAGTAACCGGTCTTCGAGTTTTGCAACAGAGGTAATGTATTTTGTGTCAACGCCTGTTACTAATTCCGGTGGCTGTTCGGTTATGTTTTTAGGAATTCTTAATACTTCACTAACTGCATCAACAAGAAAACCAATCGTATTATTTGTCAATTCAACCACAACTATTCTTGTGTTTTTATCGTTTTCTTTTTTGGGAATACCTAATCTCGTCCTTAGATTCACTACCGGAATAATTCTTCCGCGTAGATTTATTACTCCCTCTATAAAATCAGATGTGTTTGGCACCTTGGTTATATTTGTCAGTTTATTTATTTCCTGAACTCTCAGAATATCAACACCAAATTCTTCATTTTCAATTTTAAAACTTACAAGTTGAAGTAATTCTGTGTTTTCAGTTTTTGATTCCATAATATTTGTCATTTTCTTAACTCCTCAAGATATTTTTTGAAGAAACTTTTATTTTTTTTTAATTATCGTATTTTAATTTAAATGCTTTAAAACTTGTTAAAGAAATACAAGGGAGGGAAATCCTCCCTCAAATTAACTTTTAACAAGTTTTCCATTACTTCTTACTGATAGCGAACCTGTATGGTTACCAAGTTTAAATCTATTAGTTAAATCCTGTAAGGTCATTGCAAGTCTGTTCAAATCTTCTGCAGCTCTTGCCACCTGTTGTATACCAGCAGAACTTTGTTGTGTTACACTACTTATGCTTTCAATGTTCTTGGATATCTGCTCTGCACTGCTCGATTGTTCTTCACTTGCTGCAGCTACCTGGTTTACCATATCGCTTACTTTTTCATTTACTTTCAGTATTTCATCCAGTACAAGCGATACTTCCTCTGTTAAGCTCATTCCTTCTTCTACAGATTTTTTTGCTTCAAGCATCGATTCATCTGCTTCTTTGGCTTCCTTCTGTATCGTCTTGATTGTCTCGGCTATTTCTTTTGTTGCTTTTGTTGTTCTTTCAGCAAGTTTCCTTACTTCATCTGCTACTACTGCAAAGCCTCTTCCCTGCTCTCCAGCTCTTGCTGCTTCAATTGCGGCATTTAATGCCAACAGGTTTGTCTGGTCAGCTATATCATCTATCACCTGAGTGATCTCTCCTATTTGGTCTGTCTTGTTTGCAAGTGATGA
Source organism: uncultured Ignavibacteriaceae bacterium (assembly GCA_964596145.1). Lineage (GTDB taxonomy): Bacteria > Bacteroidota > Ignavibacteria > Ignavibacteriales > Ignavibacteriaceae > CAZHVS01. The sequence continues at coordinate 9,854 of CAZQSR010000012.1, read as the reverse complement.
AATAATCCTTCCTGTTGATTCTGCCGACTCTACTATTTTTTCCATTCCTCTCTTGGTTTCTTCTACTTTCTTTGCACCTTTCTTTGCATTATCACTTGCTACTTTGGAGCTTTCGGCAGATGTGCTTGCATTTCTTGATGTCTCTATTATTGTTTTTGTCATCTCTTCTACTGCTGCAGCTATTTCGCTTGTCTGCGCACTTTGTTCCTGTGCTCCTGCCGCCATCTCTTCAGTTGAAGAAGAAATTTGAGTTGTTGCACTAACCGTAGATTGAACGGCTTCTGTAACCTGACTTAAAGCTTCTTGCAATGATTCGGCTACCTGATTAATGCTGTCTTTTAACAATTGGTGATCGCCTTTATAATTCTTCTTCATTCTTACAGTCATATCTCCCACAGCCATTACAGACAAGACTTCACGCGCTTCATTTACGGGATTAATTACTTCATCTAACGTACTATTAATTCCACTTACAATATCTCTATAACCTCCCTGGAATTTATGTGTATCGCCACGAGTTGATAATCTTCCTTCTACTGCGGCTTCAGTAAGCACATTGGTTTCGGCTACAAGTTCTCTTAAAGTAGATGTAATTGCATTTAAGGCTGGCGCAAGTTCGTCTGAATTATCGAAGGCTTTTACTTCAACTGATACATCACCTTGTGAGACTTTATGCATTGCTACCGCATAATCATCAAGACGTTTAGCAACCTGGTTACAGGCATCGGCCATATTGCCAACTTCATCCTTTAAGTCAACCTCCGCTCTGGCTTTGACATGCCCTTTGACTAATTCCTGAGCCATCACTAAAACTTTATTGACCGGTTTGGTAATTAGATTGGCTATAAATACGCCAATAATCATTGCGATAACAAATCCTATAAAAGCAAAAATTAAAATGCTATTTCTCGCTGAAGAAGCTTGTTCATCAGCTTTCATATCCAATTCCTGTGTGTGTTTCCAATTGTAATCATTAAGTTTTCTAAGTACATTGCGAGAATTAAGATACGATTCCCTTGTTAAAAGATATGCTTCCATAGTGCGGTTATCAAGCTCTTCAATCTGTGGAGCGTCATTCTTTATACCTGTGGCAAATAAATTGTCTTTTTCTTTACTCAGATTTACTACAACATCATGTCTGTTTTTCCACTCATTATAATTAGAAACAAATTCTTTCCAGAGAGTTGCTTCCTCTCCATCTTTCTCAATTTTTTCATATGCTTGCCATAATTCTTCAATTTTAGTTAGACCATCATCAACAGCTTTGTATTGAGCCTGTCTTACAGAAGACTCCATCATTCTTCTATTAATTAATCCTCGTTCAGCAACGACAACAAAATTGAGCATAGATTCTATTTGATTAACATACATTAATGCCGGAGTACTTTCTTTAGTTATTGTATCCAGGTTCTTCATAACAGAATTTAAACCTGAATAACCGACATAACCAACTATACCGGTTATTATGGCAACAACAAGAAAACCCGTTACGAGTTTAGATTTTAATTTTAGGTTATAAAACCAGTTCATTTTTTTTATCCTTTAAAATATTATGATAAAAAATTGCCCATTTCAATTTTATTATCGATTGTTTAGAAAAAAAGTTAAGATGTTTTATCCTTTGCTTTACAAAAAAGTTATGGAAAATCTAGGAGCTTTTAGTAAAAGAAAACGACCTATCGTTGGAATAATATTACTGAATTCCTTTACTATTGAAATGTGCGGAGTATTTTTTATCTGTCTTTAATATATGGTTTGTTAACCAGCTTTTGAGGAAATTCATAATTTCAATTGGACTTGTCATACTCCCATTTTTTAGATCGCTTTTATATTTAGTTACACTTTCTACTAATTTTTTGTGTTCTTGAAGATGCTGAGAATATTCAGAATATCCTGTTTTTTTCATCAGATTTTCTTCATGTCCAAAATGAAATAACGTGTATTCAACAAGTCCACTAATAATATCGTCAATGACTTCTTTTCCTTTGCCCACTTTCATAGCATCGTGAAGATCATTTACAAAACCAACCAGAACTTTGTGTTGTTCATCGATTTCATTTACCTTTACTGAAAAGTCAGCAGTCCAGTTTATTAATGCCATTTTATATTGCCTCTTTATCTCTACTTAATGATTAAAAATTTCTTTGATTGGTCCTATTTGTTTTTTATAATGTAATTGTAAAGGCAGAGAAATAACTGGTCACTTGTTCTGTGTTTTTTCCATAAATGTCATATGACGCCCCCAATACAAATATGAGATTATGTGTTACTGTATAAGTAAATCCAGCGACAGATGATGTCCTTAATTGATTTAATCCATCATTCTTCCCAAACTCATTAATTATTTCAAAAATAATTTGAAAATTTTCTATCAGATTATATCCGGTCGAAATTCCCGAAATATTTAAATAATCGCTGTGTTGAATTCCTTTAATAAAAGTAAATGAATAAACCGCATCCAGAGAAAATTTTTCTGAAAAATCATAAGTAAAGATTGAACCAAGCGAAAAATGCTGATGAGATTCGTTATCTGTGAGAGTATCAGGTTGAAATTTATTACCAGCGGGTAAATTTATTCCTGCAATTAGACCAAAACTAATTTTTTCCAAATCTATCATTCTGTATTTTGCCCCAACACATATTTCCTTAATAGTTGAAGAAAACGATGTACCAACTTCAATATTATCTTTCAAACCAAATGTTATTCTAAAATTTAGCGAAGAATTAAAATATCTGCCGCCAATTTTTTCAACATTGCCTGTAGAATTAAAGCATTTAGAAGAATTTGCAATTATAAAAGAAGGTTCAAACTCAAAAACTCCTACTTTTATTGTTTCTGTATTAGGAACAATTAATTTTGAAGCCGATATACCATTTATCTGTGCCATTGAACTTGTATTAGCGACAACAATAAAGAAAAGAAAACTAATACAAATGTATAGACATACGGGGGTTTTTCTTATATACATTTTGAACAATAATTTTATTTTTGTTTACATTATCGATTAATTCCGAAAAAAATTTACTTATAAATAAAAAATTCCACCTTGTTATGGTGGAATTTGAACTGATTTTTTGTGTTTTATTGTTTGGGGTGTTTATAAGTTTACTATCTTTCCATTCTTTCGAACTGCAAAGCTACTCTTCTCTTTGTCATCTATCTTGAAGTGAGAGATTAATTCCTGCAGGTTATTCGTCAACCTGTTCAGGTCTTCGGCTGCTCTCGCTATCTGCTGTATCCCAGATGAACTCTCCTGCGTTACACTGTTGATCGCTTCAATGTTCTTCCCTATCTGCTCAGCCGCTGCACTCTGCTCTTCACTCGCTGCTGCTACCTGCACTACTATATCTGTTACTTTCTCTGCTCCACTTACTATCTCTGACAATACCTCACCTGCTTTCACTGCGTATTTCTTTCCGCTCTCTACTTCTTCTGTGCCCTGTTTCATCGATACAACCGCTTCTTCTGTGTCTTTCTGTATCTTCTTTATCATCTCTGCTATTTCTTTTGTTGCTTTTGTTGTCCTCTCTGCAAGTTTTCTTACCTCATCTGCAACAACTGCAAAACCTCTCCCCTGTTCTCCTGCCCTTGCTGCTTCTATTGCTGCATTCAATGCCAAAAGATTTGTCTGGTCAGCTATGTCATCTATTACCTGTACAATTTCACCTATCTTTTCGCTGTTCTGTCCCAGTGTGAATACTGTATCTGCACTCTTGCTTACTACTTCCGCTATCTTGTTCATTCCGCCTATTGTCTCGCTTACTACTTTTCCTCCTTCTTTTGCTTTCTCTCCGCTTGCTTTCGCTGTCTCTGCTGCTATGCTGGTGTTCTTGCTGGTTTCAAAGATTGTCTTTGTCATCTCTTCTACTGCACTGGCTACTTCACTGGTTTGGGCGCTTTGTTCTTGGGCTCCTGCCGCCATCTCTTCACTGCTTGAACTTATCTGACTACTTGCACTCGCTGTTGCTTCTACTGCTTCCTGTAATTTAACAATCAACTTTCCTATATTTTCTACTGATTTATTAAATCCATTAAATAATTTTCCTATTTCATCTTCTTTTTCAATTTCTAAATTAACTGTTAAATCACCTTTTGAAAAACTTTCCATTTTTACTAAAAGTTTTTCGATACTTGCTGCCAGATAATTTTGCTGTTCAACGGCTCCAGCCTTCGCCTGATTAGCTTCTTCTGCTGATAATTCTGCCTGCAAACTTTTTTGTTCTACCTGTTCAAATGCACTTTTAACATTTATAAGCATTTTGTTAAATGAAGATGCAAGTCTCCCGAATTCATCTTGCGACTTCAGTGAAATTGATGAACTGTAATTACCCTCTGCCGCCAATTTTGATACCTCATCAATCTTTTTTATTGGAGTAATAACATAGACTTTCAACAAATAAAAAATTAAGAAAATAACAAGTAATGTAACTATAATAGCTATAGTCATGGTGCTTTTTTTAATAGAAGAAATTATATTATCTACATCGCTGACCGGGAATGCTGCTACTAAATTATATTTCCAGGGTTCAAAAGTTTTAGCAAATAATTTCCATTCTGATTTATTTTCAGTATTGTTATTTTTAATTACTGTTTCTATAATTTCCCGTTTCGTATTTGTTGAATGGAATACTATATCGCCGGATTTTTTTTGAATGGCTATAAATCCATTTTCTAAAATTCTTGATTTTGATATTGCTTCTTTAAGTTTATCGAGATTACTTAATTTATATCCAACATAAAAAATTCCAACTACTTCATTGTTGTTATTTTTTATTGGCTCATATCCTGTTAAATATGGATAACCTAAAATATCAACAACTCCATAATAAGGATTATCATTCATAATTGATTTATAGGCTGCTCCATTTGGATCTAATTCGGTTCCAATTGCCCGAGTATTATCATCTTTTTTTACATTAGTGCTTACTCTTATAAATGAGTTATTTTCTTTCACAAATATTGTTGCCGTTCCACCAACTAATTTTTGAACATCATCTACCTTTTGAAAATTATTAGCAATACTTGTTCTTCCAAACACTAAATTATTGATAACTTTTCCCTGCACACTTGTTTTTCCTTCAATGGCTGGATATCCATCAGCAAGAATTGTGCTTTTTAATAAATTCAATCCGGAATGAACTTGTTGCATAACTAATTCATTTGTTGCATCAAGATTCATTGTAATATACTCTATTTCAGCGATTACTTTTTCATTTATATTATTTGTTACTAATTCTTCAGTGTAATTAGAAAACATTGTTACCGCTGCAATGACAGTTACGATAATTATAACTAAAATTGAACCTATTATCTTAACCGATAAACGTGATTTCATTTCTTCTATCCTTTTTATTAATATTTTATTACTGGTTTATTATCGATTAATGCCGAAAAAAATTTACTTATAAATAAAAAATTCCACCTTGTTATGGTGGAATTTGAACTGATTTTTTGTGTTTTATTGTTTGGGGTGTTTATAAGTTTACTATCTTTCCATTCTTTCGAACTGCAAAGCTACTCTTCTCTTTGTCATCTATCTTGAAGTGAGAGATTAATTCCTGCAGGTTATTCGTCAACCTGTTCAGGTCTTCGGCTGCTCTCGCTATCTGCTGTATCCCAGATGAACTCTCCTGCGTTACACTGTTGATCGCTTCAATGTTCTTCCCTATCTGCTCAGCCGCTGCACTCTGCTCTTCACTCGCTGCTGCTACCTGCACTACTATATCTGTTACTTTCTCTGCTCCATTTACTATCTCTGACAATACCTCACCTGCTTTCACTGCGGATTTCTTCCCGCTCTCTACTTCATCTGTTCCCTTCTTCATTGACTCTACTGCTTCTTCTGTATCCTTCTGTATCTTCTTTATCATCTCCGCTATCTCTTTCGTAGCTTTCGTCGTCCTCTCAGCCAGCTTTCTTACTTCATCTGCTACTACTGCAAAACCTCTTCCCTGTTCTCCTGCTCTCGCTGCTTCTATCGCTGCGTTCAATGCCAACAGGTTTGTCTGGTCAGCTATGTCATCTATTACCTGTACTATCTCCCCTATCTTCTCGCTGTTCTGTCCCAGTGTGAATACTGTATCTGCACTCTTGCTTACTACTTCCGCTATCTTGTTCATTCCGCCTATCGTCTCGCTTACTACTTTTCCGCCTTCTTTTGCTTTCTCTCCACTTGCTTTTGCTGTCTCAGCTGCTATGCTTGTGTTCTTGCTGGTTTCAAAGATTGTCTTTGTCATTTCTTCTACTGCGCTCGCTACTTCGCTCGTTTGTGCACTTTGTTCCTGTGCTCCTGCTGCCATCTCTTCGCTGCTTGAACTTATCTGACTGCTTGCACTCGCTGTGGCTTCTACTGCTTCTGAAACTTGAACCAATGCATTATTTAATGATACAGCGACCGTATTTATTGTTTCTTTTATAACTTGATAATCTCCATTACATTCTGCTGTCATTCTTGCTGTCAAATCTCGTTCTGCAAGTTTTTGCAATACCTTTATAGTTTCTGTAAATGGAAGATAAATCGCTTCTAAAGTTTTATTGAATCCTTCTACAACTTTTCTATACTCTCCCTGATGGGAATAAACTTCAGCTCTTGCGTTGAGTTTTCCTTCTATTGCAGAATTTGATAAGGCATTAACATCATATACTAATCTCCTTATGTTTTCAATAACTTTGTTTAAACTTATTGCAAGAATATCTTTATCCGATTTCACTTTTACTTCCACACTTAAATCACCATCAGAAATTCTATCTGCCGCATTCGCTTGAACTTTAATATTTTCAAGCATTGATGCAAAAGCTTCCTGCAATTTTCCAAACTCATCTTTACTGTCGATTTCTACATTAAAGTCAGCATCTCCAACAGCAACTCTGTTGGCTGCTTCCTGAAGCTTAGTCATTGGTCTAACAAATACTTTGGCAGAATAGTAACTTATGAAAAAAGCCAAAACCAGAGCTATAATCAATCCATAAAAAACTTTTTCTTTATATGCAGCAACGTCAGTTTCAACATCATCAATATAAATTCCACTACCTACAATCCAGTTCCATTCTTTAATTAATTGGACATAAGATAACTTTGGCACTGGCTCAGTAAAATTAGGTTTAGGCCACATATAATCTACAAATCCTGAGCCTTTTTCTTTACAGACATTCGCAAATTCCACAAAAAGTCTTTTACCATTTGGGTCTTTATTTTCACTAAGATTTTTTCCATCTAATTGTGGTTTAATCGGATGCATGATCATCCTTGGTTCAAGGTCATTAATCCAGAAATATTCGGATTTATTATAACGAAGTGATTTAACAGCATCAATAGCTTGTTGTTGAGCTTCTTCAATGGATAATTCTTTAGAGTTAGCCAGATTAACATATTTCTCTATTGTGGTTGCTGCTACCTCAACAACTTTTTTTGTTGCTTCTTCTTTTTCTGAATATAATTTCCTCTCAATTGATGGAAGCATATAGAGGAACAAAAATATTATCACCGGAATAATTGCAAGAACCGATATTAATAAAATCTTACTAAATATTTTCCAATCTTTTATTCTGAATAAATTCATTTTACACCTCCTTTACAGCTTAAAAGAAATAATAAACAGCAGTTAATGCACGAAGATTACTAATGTTTTTTGTGTTAGTAACTTTGGCTTTGCTGTCAATTGAACCATAAGCGGCAGAAGTATATTCAACTTCACATGCTATTCTTACTTTGCCCGAATTAAATATTATTCTGGGAGACACTCTCAAAATTTTATCAATATTAGACACGCGTGAATAGGGGCTTCCTTTAATCACATCTTTTGAACCAAGATTTTGTGAATACCCAAAAAAGATTCCCGGCTGGATGTCCTTCCCAAATGAAAAATCTCCCCAGACCGAGTAACTGTTAATTACAGTATAATCTTCTTTTCCTGTAAGTGTGTCCAAACTTTTTACTGCATATCCACCAAGCATAAATAAATCAGCAAGATTTCCTCCGTAAACGCCTTCTAACATTAAATTCATATCGGGAGTTTTATACTTAAGGTAACCAAATGTTGCAAAGCTGCTTACTTTAGTATTGGTTTTTTGTTTTTTTATTGTTTCTAATCTTGGTTGAATTGATTTAAAATCTCCTCCGATACCAGCAACAACTGCATCTGTTTTATATTGTAACTGAAGATGTGCATTTGGAATCACTGCATTTCTTAAATAAGCAGAAGTGAACCCTGATGGTCCATTGCTCGAAAAATCTCTTTGAGATAATAATGCTACTATAATGTTTAATGAACCAATTGATTGTGTCAATCGGACTTGTGGATTTCTGGAAAATGGTTGAAACGGAACACCCGTATTAAATGAAACAACAAGCGGGTAAACATCTGCAACAAGCATTGGATGCCAGGTTTGTCCAAACAACAAAGTTGTTGTTGACCAGCTTAAAGTAACAAATGCATGACGAAGCCTGAATCCATTTATATCACCATCTGTCGTCCCAAAAAATTCGCCTTCAATCATTCCTCCTGATTTTGCACCAAAGGCTTCAGGTCCTGTAAGTTTAGCATTTAATCTTGTTTGAATTGAAAGAATATTGAAATTATCTTTTGCATTTAAATCATTGCCCAGAATATCTTTGTTCTCATTTGCCGGGTAAAGTAAAAAATGTCCTTCACGCAAACTGATAGTCTGCCTGGAATCATAAATAAAATCGGTTTTTACAAATCCTGAAAGTTTTATTTCGGGAATGCTTTCTTTGTTCTCCTGTGCAACAATATTAATTACAAACAGAAAACACACAACAGTAAGAATAGTTCTTTTCATTTTTTTATTCTTAAATTATTATTAAATATTTTTAGTAGTTAGAAACACAAATCAGTTAGATTTTGATTTAATTATCGACGTCTGTTTCTTTTAGTTTAGTCCTGTTAATTAATAATTAAAGGAAAGAGGTTAATAAGGTGCCGCATATATTTAAAATAAAGATTCCACCCGGGATTGGTGGAATCGTGATAGGTACTATTATTTTTGTTTGAGGTAAACTTAATATATAAACATCAATCTCTTAGCATAAAACCTGATATTTATTTTATAAAAGGAAGGGAAGATAGTTATGCTACTTCCCCCCGTATTGTCTTCTAACCATTCATCAACTAAATAAGGAGAAAACCATTTGTATTATCGTAAGTAAATACAAAAAGTTTATATCTTATACTGCAATATTTGAAATATTTTTCTTTTCGTCAATACCATAATCTAGTAATTCTAATTTAAATTGTTCAATAATAACTTTAAGTTGCTTGGTCATTTTAGTCAAATCTTCCGCTGAACGGGCAATTTGTTGAATTTCGGAAGAACTTTTTTGTATTACCGAATTAATTGACTCAATATTTTTGCCTATCTGTTCTGCTGTTGCACTCTGCTCTTCACTTGCTGCTGCAACCATATTGACTACATCCGATACTTCTGTTGAATTATCAACAATATCTTTTAATACTTTATCGGCACTGAGAACAAGTTGTTTCCCCTGGGAAACCTCTCTTTTCCCTTCTTTCATTGAGTTTACAGCTTCTGAAGTAATATCCTGAATTAATTTTATCATTTCAGCTATTTCTTTTGTTGCTTTCGTAGTTCTTTCTGCCAACTTTCTTACTTCATCTGCAACGACAGCAAAACCGCGACCCTGTTCTCCCGCTCTTGCCGCTTCAATAGCAGCATTTAATGCCAGCAAATTCGTCTGATCGGCTATATCTTCAATTACCTGAATAATTTCTCCAATTTTATCGCTATTCTGTCCCAACAAAAATACTTTTTCTGAACTTTGCTCAACAACAACCGCAATTTTGTTCATTCCTTCTATTGCTGAATGGACAAATTT
>CAZQSR010000011.1:0-32759 GCA_964596145.1 uncultured Ignavibacteriaceae bacterium | reverse complement strand
GGATAACGAATTGAGTTTTTATTTTTAATTATGTTACGAAGAATAGCATTACTTATATCGGCTTGTTTTTGTCCCTGAAGTTTTTTTACAAATTCAACAGCTTCATTAACTGCGGCATATTCGGGAACTCTATCTAAAAACAGGATTTGATATAAAGCAACACGCAGAGCATTTTTCAGAATTGGAATTGCTTTTGAAAATTGACCTTTGTAAAACCCGCTCAATATCCAATCAAGTCTTCCCTGCCATCTGACAACACCGTGAACAATTTCATATAACAATGCTTTATCGGGTCCGCATAATTCGACACTTTTAATTTCATTATCAAGAAGTTTTTCAAGATAAGCGTCAGTTCTTTCAACGCGGTTCAATATTTTTACAGCAAGTCCTCTAACTCCAAGGAAAAGGTCTTGAATTTTATGTTCACTTATTTCAATAGTTTTATTTTGCTGATTCATCTTGTTTAGAAATCAAAAAGAAATTTGAATGCAAATTAGTTAATCAATAGAATATTCTAAAAATAAAAAAAGCTATTGCACTAAAGTGAATAGCTTTACAAATCCGACTGAAAAAATAATTACTTTGTTTTTGAATATTTTTTCATAAACTTTTCTACTCTACCGGTAGTATCAAGTAATTTTTGTTTACCAGTAAAGAATGGATGCGAACCGCTTGAAATATCAAGTCTTATCAAAGGATAAGTTTTTCCGTCTTCCCATTCAATAGTTTCTGTACTTTTTATTGTCGAACGGGTTAAAATTGCAAAATCGCAAGAAAAATCCTTGAACACAACTGGTCTATACTGCGGATGAATACCTTTTTTCATTAAATCAACCTTTAACTAAATCAAAAACTTTCAAAATTTTGTTGGCAAATATATCAAATAAGCTCATATTTTACAAAGATTTATACTGCTTTTCTCCCGAAAATTCAGAAAAAACCATTTATTTCGGTTTTATTGTATCTTTTTCTTCTTTTAACGTTTCAACAGACTTTTTTAATTTATCCCCGCTCGTGCCTAACGAATTTGGAATTGCTGTTTTGTATTCTTCGGCATTAGGGATTAATGTTTTTGGTGATTCAAAAGATTTTTGGTTTTGTAATATTGAATTACTTTCTTGATGACTTTGACTCTCTGAACGGGTAAAAGAATCTTTGCTTAAAGAGACTTTCTTTGAAGGAATGTACACCACATATTCACTCGAAAATCCATCATTAAAAGCAACTTGAAATTCTTCTTTATGTTTGTTCGTTAATATAAAGATTAAAACTACTGCTGCAGTTAAAACACCTGCAGATGGAATAAGCACTAATCGGGAAAAAACAATGTCCCAAAAATTTCTCTTTTCAGCAGGAAAGTTTTGCTGATTAATTTTTCTCATTAAGTCGGCTTCAAAGTTAGAAGGAGCTTCTATTTTCTGAAGACTTTTCAATGAATCTATAACATCTTTAAATTCTTTTTCTTCTGGTAATAATTCATCCATACTGCCACCTATTTATTATAGATGTGTTTAAGCAATTCTTGCAATTTTGCGCGTCCCCTGTTAATTCTTGATTTCACAGTTCCAATTTCCACACCAGTTATTTCTGCAATTTCTTCATAAGTCATTTCCTGAATATCTCTTAAAATCACCATTTCACGATACACTTCTGGAATTTTTAACAAAGCATTCTGAATAATTTTTTCTTTAATTCCACTATCGGTAATAACATCCGGTCGATAAGTTTCATCAGGTATTTCAAATGTTTCTTCATCTTCACCGTAAGAATTAATTGAAAAGGATTTCTTTCGTGCGCGTTTTTGTAATTCGGTCTTTGCAAGATTTCCGGCAATAGTATAAATCCAAGTAGAAAACCTGGCAATGGATTTATAAGAATGCTTATTCCGGTAAACTTTAATCATTGTCTCCTGAACCACATCGCAACAGGTTTCATAATCGCCAAGGAACCTGAATACAAAATTCATTAAAGGATTTTTATAACGTTGAACAAGAATTTCAAATGCACGAATTGTGTCGTTCTGTTGAAATTCGAATATTAGTTCTTCGTCAGTCCATTCTTCAATTCTTCTTTCGTTCAACTTTGTTTTACTTAATTATTAAAGATTTGTTTCAAAAAAGATGAATAATTTTGCTCGAAAATAATAATTATAACCCTTTTAACACAATAATTTTAATGATTAAATCTTAAAATATTATGCGTCAAAGATTTTTGTTAAAAGAACATTAAGGGTTGTTTTGTGATCTATAGCGGAAGTTTTTACCTCAATATCTGATTGTAATAATGCCCTGGAAATCTTTATTAATTTTTTTGAAGTAAATTTATTTGCAGCATTTTTATAGTCTTTATAATAATATGGATGAGAACCAACAACTCTTGCGGCGGTCTGATCAGGAACATTTGTTTTGGTCATTTCAGGAACCTGAGCAATTCCTGTAAAATATTTATTTAACATTGCAATTATCATTGTAATTTCTTCCTGCTCAAGAATTTTATTTGCCACTTTGAATGCTTTCGATTTATCACCATTTCCAATTGCATTAAACAGATCAAAGATTGAATATTCTCTGCTTGACATTACCTGTTCTTTAATTATTTCATAAGAAATAACTTTTTCATCTTTCATGAAACTTATGATTTTGTTAATCTGCATTTCAATAAGATTTCTATCGCTGCCGGCTAATTCAATAAAATAGACAGCATTTTCATCGCTAAGTGTTTTTCCTTTTTCGCTACAATAATCTTTGAGCCAGGAAACAAGTTGTTCATCTCTCAACTCTTTTGCTTCAAAAATGTAACCTTTTTGAATTAAAAGTTTAAATAATTCGCTGTCAAATTTTTTAATAGTCTCGCTGTAAACAAGAAGAAGTACTGTAAAATCAACAGGTTTTTGAATATAACTCAACAACCTTTCCGGCTCTTTAATTTTTTCAAACTCTTTTACAATTGCAAGTTTTTTTTCTGAGCCAAAAGGAAAAGCAAGAGAGAAACCTATTACTTCATCAACTGTATTACTGTTTCCAAAAAATATTTGCTTATCGAATTCTATAGTAACTAATGGAGAAACATATTTGGTAATTAAGTCAACTGTTTCTTTTAATGCAAATTCATCTTCGCCAAATAAAAAATATACAGGAAGCAATTTTTTTTGCTTCAACTGTTTTTTAATCTCTGCAACAGAACTAAATTTTTCTTTTTCCATAAAAAGATAAAACGCCTTCATTTGCAAAGGAAGGCGTTATTTAAAAACTACTTTTTCAATAATCTTTTTTCAACAGTAACTGTTTCCATTACTACGGGTTGTTCTGGTCTATCGTAAGGTTTTGTTGTTTTTACTTTGCCAATTTTTTGAACAACGTCCATTCCTTTTACTACTTTTCCGAAAATTGAATGTTTGCCATCAAGCCACGGAGTTGGAACAAGTGTTATAAAAAACTGGCTTCCGTTTGTGTTTGGACCACGGTTAGCCATTGAAAGGATACCTGGTTTATCATGTTTTAATGAAGGATCAAACTCATCTTCAAAGTAACCACCCCAGACACTTTCTCCTCCGGTTCCATTTCCATTGGGATCTCCTCCCTGAATCATAAAATTATCAATCACCCTGTGGAAAATTATATTATTGTAGTAACCTTTAAGTGCAAGTCCTACAAAATTTTTCACTGTCCTGGGTGCTTGTTTTTTGAGGAGTTCAATTTCAATTGTGCCCATATTTGTTTTGATAACAGCAATTAAGGTTGAGTCTCCAAGATTTTCATCAAAGTTTAATAAGGAATCAGGTGTCATAAAAGTACTCTCTTCCGTTTGTTGATTTTCAGTTTGTTTATCAGATGATTCGGATTTGTTGCAGCCGAATAGTAAAACGATTGTAAACAATAAAACAAAAAAGTTTTTCATTCTTTCTCCTACGGTTTTATTATGTTAAAATATAACAGGATTAAAATAACTAATCCAATAGCTATTCTATAAAATATGAAAATAAAAGTTGAATTTTTTCGTAAATATTTTAAAAGAAAATCAATTGCAAGATAACCTGATATTGCAGAAACAATTGTAGAAACAATCAAGTTTTCAACACCGGTAAAATCAAGATATTTTAAAGCCTGGTAAAGCTGTAAGATTCCGCTTGCAAAAATTGCGGGAATGCTTAACAAAAAAGAAAATCTTGCTGCTGTTTCTCTTGTTAAACCCATAAATAAACCGCCCGTAATAGTAGTTCCAGAACGAGAAGAACCCGGAATTAATGCAAGTGCCTGAGCAATACCAACGACAATCGCATCAATGATTCTAACATCTTTCATCTCTTTTTTATGAACAGCTATCTTTTCTGCTATAGCAAGAATTACCGCAAGGATGATTAAACTACCGGCAATAACATAAAGATTTTTAGTTAGTGTTCCTTCAATAATATCTTTAAATCCCATTCCAATTAATACTACCGGCACTGTACCTATAATAACCAGCCAGCCCAGTTTTGAGTGCAGCGATTGTTGAGAATATTTTTTCCTGTTCACTAAATTTTCACTCAAGAATGCTTTGATAATTTCTATAATATCTTTCCAGAAGTAAATCAAAATTGATAACATTGTACCAAGCTGAATAACTGCTATAAATGCTGTCCATTGTTCGGGATTTTTATCTGAAATTAAATTCATAAACTTACCTGCAAGCGTAAGATGACCCGTGCTGCTGATTGGTAAAAATTCCGTAATACCTTGAATAATTCCTAAAATAATGGCTTCAATTAAATTCACTGTTACTCCTTAAAAAAAATATGCTATTCCAAGTTTGAGTCCCACAGAGAGGGAATTCATTATTAATTCATCTCCATATGCATTAACTGTAATGGTTTTTCCAATTCCGTCTTTTGGCTTGCCATTAAAATTGTATCTTAAATCTCCCGCTATATATGCATAGAGATTTTTTGAAAGAGCGGTACACCCATCAGCTTTTAACAAAAAACCAAGTCCCGCAGAAGAATAATTTTGTTTAACATTTGTAAAGCCTGAATTCTGTGTCACCATTAAAAATCTCGGTCCAACACCTGCTCCAAATTTTAGCTTATATCCTTCACCAGGGACGACATAATACCCTGACAAACTGGGCATATAAAGATTGTAATCAAAATTAAAATTACTTGCAAAACCGGTAAATGTATATGAATTCAATTCGTAAGCAAGTTCTAAACCAAGTTGGAAATTTGCGTTAATTAGATAACCGGCTTCAACACCAAACTCAACCGCAGAACTAAAAGCAGAAAGTTGTTCATTGCTATTTGCATAGTTTTGATTTAGATAATCTCTAAGTCCGGGCATATTCGTAAAATTTAAGCCCATACTTGCTCTTAAATCCCACTGAGCAAAAAGCGAGTTCGAAAAAAATAAGACAATAAAAAATATTTTATTAAGGTTTTTCATCCAGCTCAAATAAATCTTTTTGAATAGAGATAATTTTATTTTTATACAAGATAAAATATCCTGCCGCAAGAAGAGTATGTATCGCATAAGAGATTCCATGAGTCAATGTTGCATAAGCGATACCGATACTTCCACTATAACCATACAATGAAATTAAAACTGATTTGGTTATTGTATGATAAGAACCAATTCCACCGGGAGTCGGAATCATTACCCCGATTGAACTTATACTCATAATGACAAGCGATTGATAGAAGTCCATCCCTGCATGATTGTGCATTCCAAGCATTGTTAATCCAACATAAGTATTGAACCAGTAAGAAAAAATAATTAATACACTATAAAGAAGAACGACAAAATAGTTTTTTATACCTTTTAAACTGGAAAAGCCGTTAATAAGTTTATCAAAAATCGCTGCAAGTTTATGTGCAAGATTTTCAGAAAATTTATTGACAACTTTAATTATAACCTTGTAAAATTTCTCTTTATATTTTATAGCAAAAATTAGAACTGCAATTATTAATGTGATGATGGCTGTGCCCAAATATATTGTTGGCTTTAACCACAAAAATTCACTGTAAATATCACCTTCATAAAGAAAAGCGCTAAGAATTAAAGCAATTCCAAAAAATATAATGTCAATTACTCTTTCAACTATAATTGTACCAAATACAGAAGAGCGTGAAATGCTTTCCAGTTTACCAACAGCAACAGCTCTTGAAACTTCGCCGAGACGTGGAATGACATTATTTACACCATATCCAATCATTAGAGACCCGAAAAGGTGATTAACAGAACTATCTTTTTTAACCGACCCAATAAGATACTTCCATCTTATTGCTCTTAAATAATGACCAACTATTGTGAGCAAGATAAAAACTATTATCCATATAAAAGAAGCACTACTGATCGTGAGCAATAAATCAGGAATGTTTTCTCCTCTGAAAGCGAAGTAAAGAAACAATAAAGCAAGACTAAGTGAAATCACATAGCTAATGACTTCTCTGACTGTTATTTTTGTTTTACTACCTGAGATCAATAACTTGTACTTCTTTACTTGGAGTGAATGTAAATTTTGAATCAGGAAGATTCCGATTTAGTTTTACATTAAAAAATTCAATTATAGTTTGCCGGTCATTCTGATCGACAATTTTAATTTTGTTTACAATATCTTTTTCACTAACCCACAAAACAACTTCTTTAAAATTCAGCTTAGTGTTTTTTGCTTTAAGGATAAGAGTTCTATAAGCCTCATCAGTGCCTTCTGAAACATCACACTTTGATGGGTAATCATAAATAAATTTATTAAGCGAAAACATAAAGGGATCGCTTTCATCATAATTGCTTATAATTACTTTATTCTTTTTTACAGAATAGTTCCATGTTGTTTGCCGATCAGAGATTAAGACCAGATTTTTTAATTCTATTCTGATTTTATCTCCCTTTTTATAATAAAAAGTTCCGGGAGTAAATGATTGTGAATTGGCATTTGTTTGAGAAAAACTTGCTGTAATGTCTTCTATTGAATTATACTTTGTTTGTAATGATTTTAACAATTGATTTTCCTGACATAAAACATCATTCGCAATCAAAAAAATAAAGATATTAAGTATTGTTATTATTTTCATAATTAAAATTAAATTTTATAAAGCTCTTAAAATTGCTTCAAGCTGTTCTTCGTTTTCTACAATTACTTCTCTTGCCTTACTTCCTTCACCAGGACCCACAATTCCTGCTTCTTCAAGCTGATCTACAATCCGGGCTGCACGCGAATAACCCAACTTTAAGCGTCTCTGCAGAAGCGAGACAGAACCTTGTTGATGCCGGACAACTACTTTTGCAGCTTCTTCAAACAACGGATCTAAATCATCAATTAATCTTGTCCCTGCTTGTTTTTTCTTATCATATAACGAGGGCAAATAATATGGTTTTGAAAAACCTGACTGATGATAAATAAACTCTGTAATGCGTTCAACCTCATCAGTTGAAATAAAGGCATTTTGAATCCTTATTGGTTTCGGAACACCTCCTGGAGTAAATAACATATCTCCTCTTCCTAAAAGTTGCTCAGCACCATTCATATCCAGAATGGTTCGCGAATCAATTTTAGTTGCAACCTGGTAAGCAATACGTGATCCAAAATTGGCTTTAATAACTCCGGTAATAACATTTACAGAAGGCCTTTGAGTAGCAAGCACAAGATGAATTCCTACAGCGCGGGCAAGTTGTGCAAGTCTTGCAATCGGTTCTTCTACTTCTTTGCCGGCGGTTATCATAAGATCAGCAAGTTCATCTATAATGACAACTATGTAAGGAAGAAAATGATGTTTAATGGTATCAGTATCTTTTGGAGCTCTTTTGGGATCAAGAATCTTCTGATTATAATCCACAATGTTTCTTACGCCAGCTTTAGCAAGCCTGTCATAGCGTTGTTCCATTTCAAACTCTGCAGCTTTAAGCAAAATTACTGCATTCTGAGGAACAGTAATTATCTCTTCGTCAAGATCCGGTGATACGGCAAGAAAATGTTTCCTAAGATTGTTATAAAAAGAGAGTTCTATTTTCTTTGGATCTATTATTGCAAGTTTCACCTCTGAAGGATGTTTGGAATAAAGTAAACTGGAAATAATCATATTTATTCCAACGCTCTTACCGGAGCCGGTAGAACCTGCAATTAACAAGTGAGGCATTTTTGCAAGATCAGTAATATATACATCGCCGGAGATAGTCTTTCCAAGTGCAAGAGGTAGTTCAGCTTTTGATTTTTCTATCTGTCCTAAAACTGCTTTAGCTACAACCATAGAAGGTTCTGCATTTGGTATTTCTACACCAATAGCACTTTTACCCGGAATAGGAGCAATAATACGAATTCCTTTTGCAGCAAGAGCAAGAGCAATATCATGTTCAAGGCTTACAATCTTACTTATCTTTACTCCCGGAGCTGGAACAATTTCGTACAACGTAACAACTGGTCCCGGAGTTACAGAAATATCCTGTATATCTATATCAAAAAGTAAAAGTTTATCTTTTAATAATTCAGCATTTCGTTTAAGTTCTTCTTCAGCTACTTTATAATCATCAGCAGGAATTGCATTTAATAAATCAAGCGAAGGTTTAACATATTTAATGTTTTCTTCCCATGGTTCCGGTAAGGATTGTTCCTGTTCTCTTATTTCAGATAAATCATTGGCAGCAGATTCCTGTTTTTCTTCTTTTTTCTTTTCTGTCGATTTTACTTTATCTGCTTTTATTTCTTTTTCAACAGAAGTTTTTACAGGCGGTTCTTCTTTTCTTATTATCCTGATTGTTGTTTCTTCTTTTGGTTGTTCAACTTCTTGTTCACTTTCTTTTTCTATTTCAACCTGCGGAAGATTTTTATTTTTTTGCTCTCTAAGTTTTTTAATTTTTTCCAGATTTTTTGAAGATTCGGGCTGTTCTGAAATTTTTATATCATTTATTTTTTCTTTGGCAAGGTCAACTGACTTTCCAAATAATGATTCAAGCCAATGAAAAAGCTTTTCAACTTTCAAATCAAAATAGACAATCAGCACTATTAAAATAGCAGCAACAAGTAAAATTAAACTGCCTATACCACCAAGGAGCGAGACGAGTCCTGAACCAAGAAATTTTCCAACATTACCATAAACCGCTCTATTTTCAAACACATAACCAACTGTAGTACCCAAAACTCCGCCAAGAGTAACAGTAAGAACAATTATAATGATAGAGAAGTTGAGAAGTCTGATTAATCTTGAAAATTCAATTTTTCTGAAAAACGAATAACCGATTACCAGACTAATTAGCGGAAAAATTAAGGAAAAATATCCAATAGTAAGATTTACAAAAATTGAAGAGATGTATCCGCCGAATAAACCAAGCCAGTTTCCGTAAGTCTTAACTTGAGGATCATTAGAAAAAATTTTTTTTGAAAATTCCAACAAAGAGTAATTACTTAGATATTCATCTTCCCACGAATACGAAACAATGCTAAGAAATAGAATAAGAGAGAATGTCAATAAAACTATTCCCCAGATTTTTTTCTTTTTGTCTCCGTTTATCTGCGAAGAATTTTTATCATTAGTTTTTTGTTGCTTATTCTGTCTGGTCATAATTAATTAGCAGGATTTTGTGGGCTCGGATCCTGTTTTGTATTTGCAAGCATTTTAATCGAACTGGATGAAAAAACAGGAATGATATCAGTAATATTTATCTTACTGCAAAATATTAGATCATCAGAAAAACCATTTTCGATCAATATCTTACCATGATCCGTGGATTGTAATAGTTTTTTCATATTTTTTCCACTTGATTTTGCAATCGAAATGGAAGCCAAAGAAGAGTCTGTTAATTCTGCATTAGTGATTACGCTTGTTATTTCTGAAATCAGTTTACCTGCACAAACAGTATCTTCAAGACTAAAGAATCCATTTCTTCCTGAACAGAGTATTTCAAAATCAACATTTAAATCAATTAAATGATTTGCAACTGCGCTTAAGTTTAAGAAAGAACAAATTAAAGTACTGCCGGAAAATTTTGTCTTAACAATTGCTTTAGAGCCATTTGTTGTAAATAACACTACAGACTTTCCCGCAATAGTTTCCGAATTATATTCAAGCGGTGAATTTCCAAGATTAAATCCATCGATTTTTTTAGTATTGCGTTCACCGGCAAGCAATGTTTGTCCACCAAACATACTGGCTGAGGCTTTCATAGCAAACTCAACTGAACCAACGGGAATAAACTCTTTAGCACCATTCATCAATGCAGCAACAATTGTAGACGTTGCACGAAGCACATCAATTACAACAACTGTCTTGCCTGTAAAATATAATTCATCAACTGATGCCGGAGTAAGTATTACATTTATTTTCATCTGGATATAATCGTATTTACTTTTTTACAAATGGTAATTTTGTAACTTTTGCAGGAACTTCTTTTCCTCTTATCACAAAACTTACATCAGTCCCTTCACTCGAATAATCCGGCTCCAAGTAAGCAAGAGCAATTCCTTTTTCAAGAATTGGACTAACTGTACCGCTTGTAATAAAGCCAACTTTTTTTCCATTTGCATTTACATCATAACCGTGACGTGGAAATGCTTTTTCGTCCGTTATTATTGGAGTAAGTTTTCTTTTCAAGCCTTCTGCTTTTACTTTAAGAAGAATTTCTTTGCCTATGAATTCCGGTTTATTCAATTTTGTAATCCAACCCAAACCGGCTTCAAGAGGATTTGTTGTTTGATCTATATCATTGCCATAAAGACAGAAACCCATTTCAAGTCTTAATGAATCTCTTGCACCAAGTCCTGCCGGCTGAATATTAAATTCTTCACCTGCTTTAAAAATATCATTCCATAATTTTTCTGCCTGCTCTGCTGAGCCCTGAAAATATAATTCATACCCAAGCTCACCAGTATAACCTGTCCTTGAAATAATCATATCAATTCCAAGCATTTTACCGGTTGTAAAGTGATAGTATTCCAAATCTAATTTGAAGTCTAAAAGTTTTTGAAGCACATCATTGGATTTTGGACCCTGAACTGCAAGCAAAGTATAATCATCACTTTTATTAACAAGCTCAACATTAAAATGATTATTCTTTTTCATCCACTCAAAATCTTTAGCAATATTTGATGCATTAATGACAAGCATAAATTCTGTTTCGGAAATTTTATAAACCAACAGGTCATCAACTATTCCACCATCTTCATAACACATAGCAGAGTATTGCACTCTTCCCGGGAAAAGTTTGGAAGCATCATTGACGGTAATATGCTGAACAAAATCAAGAGCTTTTTCACCTTTTACAAAAACTTCACCCATATGTGAAACGTCAAACACACCCACAGATTGTCTTACGGCTTTATGTTCAGCAATAATAGAAGAATATTGAATAGGCATCTGGTAACCTGCGAATTCAACTATTTTAGCATTATGTTTTAAGTGGCAGTTATAAAAATTTGTCTTTTTCATTTTCTATCCGGTAGTTATTAAAAAATGGTTGATAATTATATTTGAGATTTTTTCCAATCGCTTAAAAACTTTTCAATACCAAGATCAGTTAAAGGATGATTAAAAAGTTTGTCAATTACAGCAAAAGGAATTGTGCAAACATCTGCACCAATTAAACAGGCTTCTACAAAATGAAGTGGGTGTCTGATACTTGCAACTAGGACTTCAGTTTCATAATCGTAATTGCGGTAAATTTGTACTATCTGGTCAATTAGTTCCATACCGTTTGTACTTATATCATCAAGTCTTCCAACAAAAGGACTGATAAATGTTGCACCGGCTTTGGCAGCAAGCACTGCCTGCGATGGAGAAAAACAAAGAGTAACATTTGTCTTAATTCCTTCAGTGCTCAAAGTTTTAACAGCTTTAAGACCTTCTCTAATTAATGGAACTTTAACAACAATGTTTTTATGAATTTTAGCAAGCTCTCTTGCTTCTTTAAGAATTCCATCATAATCGGTTGCTATAACTTCAGCACTAATTGGTCCATCAACAATTTGAACTATTTCATTCAACAGTTCTTTGAAGTCACGTTTTTCTTTTGCTACAAGAGAAGGATTTGTTGTAACTCCATCAAGTAATCCTAAAGCGGCTGCTTCTTTTATTTCCTGAATATTTGCTGTATCAATAAAGATTTTCATGAGTGTCCTTTTGAAAAAATTTGAGTGAAATATGAACTATCGAAAACTAAGAAATTTTTAATTCTAATAAAATTTATTAAATAAATTCAGAAGTAATATCTTTTTCAGTTTTCTTTAATAAAAACTTAAACTGACTTACATTCAGTTTCTCATCTTCAACAAGTTTAATTCTTACAAAATATCTGAATTGTAATTTTGTAATCTGTTTTATACGTCCTTCTTTAAGTTTAGAAGCGATTGTCGGATGACATCTTAAAATTAAAGATTTTTCCCTGGAACCAGCTTTAAACTTTTTCAACCATTCTTCGATGTCAAAAAGAGTGTGAGATCTTTTTGTAAGAAGTCCGGTTCCATCACAATGCGGACAGGGTTCAAACATTGCCTGAATAATATTGTGCCTGATTCTTTGGCGAGTAATTTCAACCAGACCAAAATCGGACATTGGAAGTACAGAAACTTTAGCTCTGTCTTTTCTGAATTCTTTTTTCAATTCATCATAAACTTTTTTTCTATTCTTTTCATCTTCAAGATCAATAAAATCTACCACTATCAAACCGCCAATATCTCGCAAACGCAGCTGTCTTGCAATTTCTCTTGATGCTTCAAGGTCAGTCTTAAGTGAATTTTGTTCCTGGTCTTTACTTGCAGCATATCTTCCGCTGTTAACATCAATTACAACCATTGCTTCAGTGTGTTCAATTACAAGGTGACCACCACTTTTCATCGGCACTTTTCTTCCAAACAAAATTTTTATTTGTTCTTCAATTTTAAAAGCTTCAAAAATTGATTTTCCTCCTTTGTGAAGTTCAATTTTATCCGTAAGTGACGGTTGTATTAAAGAGATGTAATCTTTAACCTGTTTATAAACTTTTTTGGAATCAATATATGCTTTTGAAATATCCGGAGTAAAGAAATCTCTGATTACGCTTATGGTTGTTGATAAATCCTGGTGTAAAAGGTATGGTGGTTTTTCTGTTTTAACTTCAGATTCAATTCTTTCCCATGTTTTTTTAAGGATTTTAAGATCTTCAGTTAATGATTCTTCGCTCTGGTTGCGGGCTACAGTTCTTATGATTAAACCGCAATTCTTTGGAAGAATGCTTCTTGCAATTGAACGAAGTCTTCTTCTTTCTTTAAAATCATATATTTTTTTAGATATACCAATCTTATTGTCAAATGGAAGAAGCACGCAAAATCTTCCGGGAATAGAAACAGATGTTGAAACTCTTACACCTTTATTGCTGACAGGTTCTTTGGTAATCTGGACAATAATATTCTGTCCTTTTTGAAGTTTAGGAATTCCATTAATCATTTCCGGAATTTCAACAGGACGGGTAACTTCTTCATCTGATTTAGAAACAGAATCTTCATCTTCATCGTCAACATCAGAATCATCCCCGATGATAGATTGAAATTCTTTTGTCTTTTCTCCAATATCTGAGAAATGGAGAAAAGCGTCATGCTTCATCCCAATATCGATGAAAGCAGCTTTAATTCCTGGTAGTACTCTTGCAACTCTGCCAAGATAGATGTCCCCAACCATTCTTCGGTTCTCCGGATAATCTACAAAGAAGTCGGTTAAATTTCCGTCTTCTGTTATAGCTACCCGTGTTTGGGTAGAGGACGAATTGATAATAATTTCTTTTAACATAACAGTTAAAACCCTTTGTTACGAATGTTTCGTGTTTATTAAAGTTTCCCGTATTTGTACAATAAGCAGAGCAATTACACACAGAAGAAAAAATATTTTCCGTGATAAAAAAATATATGCTCTCTTCAAATAGAGAAACTATGTTTAATACAATATTTGTAATTCGATTAAGCAAATTTTACTATTCTGAATTAACATCCGTTCAATAAAAATATTTTTAACGCAGAACGAATTAGTGCGTTAATAAAAATAAAACTTAAAAAATTAAAGAGGAGGTCATTGACTTCCTCTTCAAAACCTTAATCCTGCCCCGGTACTTCCCTGAAATCAAAAGAAGTATCGTCAGAAGCTGGTGGTAAAGTCTGTTCACCATTAGCAGGTTCTTCTGACTTTTTATGAGAACGCTCTTTGTGTTCTCTTTTCAGGAGTTCTTTACGACTGAGACTTAATTTCCCGTTTTCCATTTTAATTAATTTTACCGTAACCTGATCACCTTCTTTAAAGTAATCAGTAACTTTATTCACTCGTTTGTGATCAATTTGTGAAATATGCAGCAATCCATCTTTACCAGGTAAAATTTCAACTACGGCACCAAAGTCCAAAATTTTTGTGACAACCCCATCATAAACTTCACCAACTTCAGGTGTAGCGGTAAGTCTTTTTATATGTTCTTTGCATTTTTCAGCCGCAGCTTTGTTTGGGGAAGCAATGTTAACAGTTCCATCATCTTCAATTGCTATTTCAACACCATATTCTCTCTGCATACCCTGTACAGTTTTTCCACCAGGACCTATAATCATTCCAATATATTCAGTGTCGATTTTAATTTGCATCAAACTTGGAGCGTAAGGTGAAAGCGATGGTCTTGGTGCGCTAATAGCTTCATTCATTATTCCAAGAATATGCATTCTTCCTTCTTTTGCCTGATGTAAAGCAGCTTCCATTATTTCAAAAGAAATTCCTCTTATTTTAATATCCATCTGAAAACCTGTAATTCCATCTTTTGTTCCGGCAACTTTAAAGTCCATATCGCCAAGATGATCTTCATTACCAAGAATATCAGAAAGGATTGCATATTGTTCACCTTCTTTAATGAGACCCATTGCAATTCCAGCAACGTGTTTATTAAAAGGAACACCGGCTTCCATTAAAGCAAGCGAACCCGAGCAGACTGTTGCCATTGATGAAGAACCATTGGACTCAAGAATATCTGAAATAACTCTTATTGTGTAAGGAAAATCTTTTTCTGCAGGAATAAGATTTTTTAGTGAACGCTCCGCAAGATTGCCATGTCCAATTTCTCTTCTTCCAACACCAGTCATTCTTCCAACTTCTCCAACACTAAATGGCGGGAAATTGTAATGAAGCATAAATCTTTTTGTATACTCACTCATTAGTCCATCAATTATCTGCTCATCATTCTTTGTCCCAAGCGTAATGGTTGCAAGACTTTGAGTTTCCCCTCTTGTAAATAACGCTGAACTGTGAGTTCTCGGAAGGACTCCAAGTTCAATAGTAATAGGTCTAATCTGTTTTGTGTTTCTACCATCAAGTCTTAAACCTTCACTGAGAATTCTTTTCCGCATTAAATCTTTTTCAAGGTCATGAAGAATTTTTTCAATTGATTTTTCCTGCTCGGGATATTTTTCAGCAAGAGTTGTTTTTACAAATTCATACAACTCTTTGTTTTTCAACTTTCTTTCATCCTTTGTAAGAACTGTCGCAACTATTTCACTGAATTTTTCTTTTGCAAGTTTAAGTACTTCATTTTCCAACCCTTCAACAAATACTGCAGGCGCGATTTCCATTTTAGGTTTAGCTATTTCGGCAGTCAGTTCATTTTGGAGAACAACAATTTTTTTGATTTCCTGATGAGCAAAACGAAGAGCTTCTAACATATCATTTTCTGACGCTTCTCTGGCTTCGCCTTCAACCATCATAATGGAATCATCCGTTCCTGCAACAACCAGTTCAATATCGCTTTCATTTAATTGTTGGTGAGTAGGATTTACAACCCAAGCCCCGTTAACTCTTCCAACTCTAACTTCTCCAATTGGTCCTTCAAAAGGAATATTTGAGATGGCTAGAGCGGCAGAAGCACCAACAGCTCCAAGAACATCAGGGTCATTTTCTCCATCATAAGAAAAAACCGATGCCACAATCTGTGTTTCATTAAAGAACGATTCGGGAAACAAGGGACGAATAGGACGATCTATTAAGCGAGCGCTTAGTACTTCTTTTTCAGAAGGCTTACCTTCTCTTTTAATAAATCCGCCCGGAAATTTTCCTGCAGCTGAAGCTTTTTCCCTGTACTCAACTTGAAGAGGGAAAAAATCCTGTCCTTCTGCGGGAGTTTCGGCAGCAACGGCAGTTACAAGAACCATCGTATCTCCATACCTAACCATAACAGAACCATTTGCTTGTTTGGCGTATCTACCAGTTTCAATTGATAAAATTTTACCGCCAATTTCTATACTTTTTGTAACTACCATTGCAAAACCTTTACTTTCTTATATTCAATTCTTTAATAATCGTTCTATAACGATTGATGTCTTTGTCTTTTAAATAATCAAGAAGTTTTCTTCTTTTACCAACCATCATCATTAATCCACGACGGGAATGATGATCTTTTTTATGAGCAGTAAAATGTTCAGTTAAATCATTGATACGTTTTGTTAATAACGCAACCTGAACTTCCGTTTTACCACTGTCTTTTTCGTTAACTCCAAATTTCTTGATTATTTCAAGTTTTTCTTCTTTTGTCATTTTTTTCTCCTGTTTATTATGTACAATATAACCCCAGAAAAACCGGGATCAATTAATTAAAATTTTTAAACTTTTTTCTTTGTCTTTATTTATTTGCTCTACCAGGTCTTTTATTGAAGAAAATTTTTTTTCTTCCCTGATTTTTTCAACCACCTCAACTGTAACTTTTTCTCCGTAAATATCTTTATCGAAATTAAATAAATTTATCTCTGTAATTATTTCTCCAGAGTTTTTAAATGTTGGTCTTTTTCCGATATTCATTACACCATTAAAAATGTGCTTATTCCAGAAAACCTTAACCGCATAAACACCTGTTGAAGGTAAAATTTTACCTGCGTTTCCAACTTCAATATTTATGGTTGGAAATCCGATTGTTCTGCCTCTTTTATCACCTACAACTACTTCTCCCGAAAAGGAATAATTTCTGCCAAGCAATTTATTTGCTAACGCTACTTCCCCGCTCAACAAATAATTTCTTATTATTGTACTGCTAACCGTAACTCCATCAATCTGAACTGGTTCAATTGGGGTAACTTTAAAATTATTCATTACAGCGAAATGTTTAACTTTCGCTTCATCTCCATCTCTGTCTTTTCCAAATTTGTGGTCATGTCCAATAATTATTTCTTTAAGACCAATTTTATTTAGTAAAAAATTTTGTAAAAATTCATCAGAAGATAAAGATGCAAAATCTTTATTAAAATTAATTACAAGGACAATATTAACACCAAGATTTTCAAAGAGCGAAATCTTTTCCTCAAGGGTGGTAAGTATGCCGATTGATTTTTTATCAACTAAAACCATCCTTGGATGAGGCTCAAAAGTTACTATTACACTTCTTGATGAAGTTTTCTTCGCGATATCAACAAGAAATTCAATAATTTTTTTATGCCCAAGATGAACACCGTCAAAAGTTCCAACAGTCAAGACGGTATTCGGCTCTTTATTTATCCCTTCAATGTTATTTACAACTACCATTTTTTATCAGAATTACCTTGCCCTGGTTGTCCTGGTCCTTTTCTGAATTTTGGTTTAGGTCTGAATTTTGGTTTAAATTCTCCATGCGATTTAAACTCGCTATGATTTTTCTTTTCAAATTTCGGATTCATTTTTTTCTTGGGTTTAAATCCGGTTTTCTTTTTAACAAAAGGTTTCTTTTTTACTTCCGGTTTTTTCAAATGAGCAAATGCTTTTTTTGCTTCCTGTACAAAAAGCTCCGTAGAAAAAGCATCATCAACCGAGAAGAAACCGACTTTCGTTCTTCTAAGACTGCTTAAATAAGCACCGCAACCGAGCTTTTCACCAAAATCATTTGCAATGACGCGAATGTATGTGCCTTTTGAACATCTGATTTCAAAATGAATTTCCGGTAATTCAACTTTGATTATTTTAAAATCATAAACTGTAACTGTTCTTGGTGGTCTTGGCACAGTTTCACCTTTGCGTGCAAGTTCATATAACTTTTTGCCTTTAACACTAACTGCTGAATGCATTGGTGGTACTTGAGTTATCTGCCCGAGAAATTCTTCTTTAACCCTGTTAATATCTTCTTCTGTTATACCATCAATCGGTCTTTCAAGTATTACATCTGTTTCAGCATCCATTGAAATGGTAGTTTTACCAAGAGTGATAGTGCCCATGTAGGTCTTATCCATTAACAGGAACTGAGTAAGTTCCCGGGTTTTTTTACCAGTAGCAAGAATCAACAAACCGGTAGCGTAAGGATCAAGAGTCCCCGAATGTCCTACTTTTTTTACATGTAAAGCTTGTTTAACTTTATATACAACTTTAAATGATGACCAGCCAAAAGGCTTATCAACAAGGATCATTTCTCCATGATCGAAGTTGTAATTAGCAAGATTGGTTTCATGTTTTGTTATCATCTGTTTCGTGAATTTTTTTTATTAAATAATTAATTTTCTCAACATAATCTAATGTATCATCAATAAAAAACTTAAGCTCGGGCACAAATTTAATTTTAATTCTTTGAGCAAGCTGATTTCTTATTAAGCCATTAATTGAACTAACTTTTTCCATGACTACATCTCTTTTTTCTTTTTCCATTACAGAGATGTAAATTTTTGCAATTTTCAAATCAGCGCTAACTTTTACATTGGTAATAGTTACCAATCCAAAAGCCGGGTCCTGTAATTTTTGAAGAAATATTAAACTTATTTCTTCTTTAATTAAATGCGATATTTTTTCAAGTCGATACGGCAAAATTAATCGAATTTCTTTTTGGTTTCAACAATCTTATAGCCTTCAATAATATCGCCTGTTTTAATATCATTGAAATTAGAAAGACTCAATCCACATTCATAACCTGAATCCACTTCTCTAACATCGTCTTTAAATCGTTTAAGAGCGAGTATTTCACCATCATAAATCACTATTCCGTCTCGCACTAATCTGACTTTATTATTTCTCTGAATTTTTCCTTCCTGGACATAACAACCGGCAACTGTTCCAACTTTCGAAATTTTGAATACATCTCTTACTTCAATTGTTGATGTTACAGTTTCACTAATAACAGGTGAAAGCAATCCTTCAAGAGCAGACTTAACCTCATTAATTGCATCATAAATAATGTTATAAAGACGTATATCAACCTGTTGTGTTTCTGCAAGTTTGCGTGCATTAAGATTTGGCCTTACATGAAATCCTATTATTATTGCATCCGATGCAGCAGCAAGGAGCACATCGCTTTCAGATATTCCGCCAACTCCACGATGAATTACTTTAACCTTCACTTCTTCTTTAGATAGTTTCATTAAAGAATCAGACAAAGCTTCAACAGAACCATCAACATCTCCTTTAACAATTATTGGAAGTTCTTTAACTCCGCCAATACTAATTTGTCTGGAGATATCATCAAGAGTTAAATGATGTACCTGTTTTTGATCCTGTTCGCGTTTAAGCTGCTGACGCTTGATCGCAATTTCATGTGCATCTCTTTCATTTGCAACAGCAATAAATATATCCCCTGCCTGAGGAGCTCCATCCAATCCTAACACTAAAACAGGTGTCGAAGGTTCAGCTCTGAATACTTTCTTTCCTCTTTCGTCAAACATTGCACGTACTTTGCCATAATAAATTCCTGCAATAAAAGGATCGCCAATTTTCAAAGTTCCTTTTTGTACAAGTACAGTAGCGGTTATTCCACGACCTTTGTCCAGTTCTGACTCAATAACAACACCTCTTGCGAGACGATCGGGATTTGCTTTTAAATCAAGCACATCTGCTTCAAGAAGAATTTTTTCAAGAAGAACGTCAACATTTTTCCCTGTTTTAGCAGAGAGTTCAACACACTGATACTTACCGCCCCAATCTTCTACCAATACTTTTCTATCAGCAAGTTGCTGTTTAATTTTTTCGATATTAACGCCGGGTTTATCTATTTTATTTATTGCAACGATTATCGGCACATTAGCTGCAAGGGCATGGCTTATTGCTTCAACTGTCTGAGGCATCACAGCATCATCAGCAGCAACAACAAGCACAACAATATCCGTTACCTGTGCTCCTCTGGCTCTCATAGCAGTGAAAGCTTCATGACCGGGAGTGTCGAGAAAAGTAATGTATTTTCCCTCTCCAACATCTACTTTATAAGCTCCGATATGCTGTGTAATCCCCCCGGATTCGCCGGCAACAACATTTGTACTTCTAATATAATCAAGTAAAGATGTTTTACCATGATCAACGTGACCCATAATAGTAACAACCGGAGAACGATGTTTTAATGTTTCTTCAGAATCAACATCATCTTCAAGAACTTCAGAAGTATATTCTTTTGCAAATTCAATTTCAAAACCAAATTCATCAGCAACAAGAGTGATTGTTTCTACATCAAGTCGTTGATTAATGGATACCATCAAACCAAGAGAAATACATTTTGTAATTACTTCACTTACGGGAACTTCCATCAGATTTGCAAGCTCACTAACGGCTATAAACTCGGTAACAACCAATTTATTTTTTTCGAGTTCTTTTATTTCCTGTCTTTTTATTTCTTCTTCAAGACGTTCTTTTTTCTTTTTTCTGCGTATAGATGCCCTGCCCATCATCGCAGAATCATCCATGCTTAAAAGCGTCTTGCGAATTGTTTCTTTTACTTCCCTGTCATCGATTTCAAATTTTTTAACTTTTTGTTTTTTCTTTGAAGTTACAGTTTCTTCAACTACAGTTTCTGCTTTTTTCTTCGCCTTTGGCTTTTTACGTTTCTTTTTTACTGGCTTTCCTTTTTCTTCTGCTTCCTGTTCGATTGTTGGAGGTTCAACAACTTTTTCATCTTCCTTTTTACCAAGGTCTATTTTTCCAAGTACTGTAAGCCCTTTCATCTTCTTGATTTCTTCCTGGGTTTCAGTCTTGAATGTCTCTGTTTGCGGTTGTTCTTCTACAACAGCTTTAACTTCTTCAACCTTTGGTACTTCCGTTTCTATTTCAGTTGGAACAACTGCGGGTTGAACTTCTTTTTCAACTATAATCGGCTCTGGTTGAATTTCCACAACTGGTTCTGAGCTAACTTCCAGAGGTTTTTCCATTATTGGAATTATCTCTGGTTCAGCTTTAACTTCTTCTTGTTTGGGAGGCATTTCAACAACTTCTTCTTTTTCCGGCTTCCCTGTTTTTTCTACAATCTCAGCTTTATCAGATTTTGTGGTTTTCTTCGCTGGCTTTTCTTCGCTGGCTTTTTGAGCCATCTTTTCTTTAAATTTTATAACCTTTTCTTTATGCTTTACAGCTTTATCAATATCTTTTTTAAAGTGGGCATTGATTTCTGTAAGCATATCATCGGTTACGACAGAATTATGAGTTTTAACTTCATAACCCTTTTTTTTCAGGAATTCAATTAGATAATCAGCCGAAAGACTATATTCTGCTGCAACTTTGGTTATCCTGATTTTTTTTTCTTTTACTTCGTCCATATTCAGACCTTAGTTAACTCTATTCTTCTTCAAATTGATCTTTAATTGTAGTAATTATCCAGTTTGCTTTTTCGGAGTCAACTCCTTCAATTTCAAGAAGTTTTTCTTCGCCTGCCTGCAATACTTCAAGAGCTGTATCATACCTGTTTTCTATAAGCAGTGCAACAACATCTTCGCCAAGTTCTTCGCGTAAATCTACCAGTTCAATATCTTCTTCATACTCTTCAAGTGGTTTTTCTTCTCTGATAAGTTCAATTTCATACCCGGTCAATTTAGAAGCGAGTCGTATATTAACTCCATTTCTTCCAACAATTAATGAAGCCTGATCACTATCAGCATAAACAACAGCTTTTTTAGTTTCTGTATCCACATCTACTTTTTTAATCTTTCCCGGGGCAAGAGCTTTTTGAATCAGAACTCTGGGATCGGGTGAATGATTTATTACGTCAATGTTTTCATTATTAAGTTCTCTTACAATTGCGTGTATGCGAACACCTTTCATTCCAACGCAGGCACCAACGGCATCAATTCTTTTATCCTGTGATTCAACAGAAACTTTTGCTCTTTCACCGGGTTCTCTGGCAATGGCTTTTATTTCTATAACACCATCATAAATTTCCGGAATTTCTATTTCAAATAACCGTTGTAAAAACAAATTGTCTGCACGTGAGATTATGATTTGTGGACCACTTCCCGTTTTTCTAACTTCCTTAACAATAGAGCGAATTGTTTCACCTTTGCGATATTTTTCAAAAGGAATTTGTTCGTTTCGCGGGAGAAGTAATTCGTTTTTATTATGATTTACCAGTATGTCATTTTTCCTTATCTGGTAAATATCACCAATTACTATTTCACCTGTTAGTTCTTTATACTCATTATAAACAAGGTCTTTTTCAAGTTCGCGGATTTTTTGATTTAAACTTTGTTTTGCGAGATTAATTAATCTTCTTCCAAAATTTATTAATCGAAGTTGTTCTACATATTCTTCACCAACCTCAAGTTCATCTTCATTACCCTTTGCATTCACTTCATCAATGCTTATTTGTGTTGCCGGGTTTTCTACTTCTTCTACAATTTCCCTGACCAGGTATATTTCAATATCGCCTCTGTCCATGTTTACAACTATGTCGTAATTTGCATCTTCGCCATACTTCTTTTTAATAAGAAGCCCAAAGATATCTTCAATGATGCCCGCAAGAACATCTTTATCGATACCTTTTTCACGCACCATTTGTGCAAACGATTCAACTATTTCAGAATTCATAAAAAATCAACCTCCATCAGGAAAAGCTGGGAATAACCTTTGCGGTTATCAGGTTTTTAAAATTTATTACTGTTTCTTGGTTATTTATAATGAAGCACAAGTCCTCACCATCAATTTTGACAAGTTTTGCTTTTAATTTTGTTTTCTTGTCTTCATTTTCTTCTTTATAAGAGAATTCAAAATTTCTGCCTATATGTTTATAATATTGATCTAAGTACTTCAAAGGTTTATCCGTTCCCGGAGATGAAACATCGAGCCGATAAGACTCCGAAATTAAATTTTCTTTTTCAATAAGTTCATTTATTTCTCTGCTAATCAGGGCGCAATCTTCTACCGATAGTTTTTCTTTTCTATCTATATAGACCTCAATTACTTTAGAGTTTTTTTGTCCTCTAAAAGCAACGTCAATCAGCATATAATTATTTTGATAAACTACCTGTTTACAGAGATTATATATTGCAGAGTCGTTTTGATTCATATAAACAAAAATCGCCCAAAATGGGCGAAATCCTCACGCCAAAACTAATGCTTTTTTATCGAATAAGCAAGTAATATCTTTCTGTTAAATCTTACTTAAGAATACTTCCTATACAGAAGAAAATACTCTTTATCTTCTTATTAGACTATTGTAAAGTTAGATTCACAAACCGTACTATTTCCGAAATCAAAGCATAGTATTTACTGGATGCATTATGCACATTATACCTGAATTTCACAACCTGGAGAATCACACTTCCTGAGAAAGTCTTAACTGAATTTGAAGGAATGGTATAACTTCCGGTATTTCCCACAATGCTGCTAATATAAGGAGTTGTTTGCTGACTGGAAGCAGAAGTTAATAAAACTATTACAGAGTCTTGTGAACCTGATGCACCAGTTGACCACTGAACCTGTAATGCATTCTGATTTGAAACAGTTGAATTAGTTGCCGGACTTGTAATATTAAAATCAGAAGGGCTGGAAACTGAAGCCTGAAATTGCGGAACTCCGTTTCCTCCAGCAACACTCCATGTATGATTTGAGCCATTAAAATTAACATTTTGTAAAGTCTGTGGATTTGATTGACTAAAAGATGAATAATACACCGAACTACCCGAAGTCATTTTGCTTATGTTATTATTGTTCACGGAAACGGCTCCAGCATCAACCCCTGAAGTTGTTCCAAATTGTGCAAAACCCATTGCGTAATCAATTGTACCAAAACCTGAGACGGTATAACCAAATTGTATTGTAGCAAGAACTCCATTAACTCCGGGAATTGTTGGAATTGGTTGTCCGCTTGGATTTGAATTTCCAGTATTTGTTCCTGGACTGACAGGATTTAAATCATCTTTTTTATCGCAACCTAAAAAAGAAGTTACCAGAATCAAACAAAACAAACAATTAAACATTAAATGATTTTTCATATCATACTCCATTTCCAAAATATTTAATTTTACCTAGGGAAAATATAACAATAGCAGTTAAATTGTTATCATATTTTAAGTAAGCAACCTGTTTTTAATAACATAAACTTG
Organism: uncultured Ignavibacteriaceae bacterium; assembly: GCA_964596145.1. Classification (GTDB taxonomy): domain Bacteria; phylum Bacteroidota; class Ignavibacteria; order Ignavibacteriales; family Ignavibacteriaceae; genus CAZHVS01. Next base: position 8,567 of record CAZQSR010000011.1, on the reverse strand, counting down.
GTCGCCTTCACGAACAAGTTCTTTGCATTCGAATGTTACTTTCATCCCCTTGGTTGCTTTAGAAATTTCTTTTCCTTCATCTAATAATTTGTCAACAGTCACTTCGACAAGTCCTGTTGTTTTTCCAATTATATAAACAACTCCTCCCCGTTTTATGGATTTTGTCTTTATATCGATATAGACAGCTTTCGGTTTTTTGTAATAATTAATAACTCTGCCAATGTATTCTTTATGGGTGGTTGCAATACTGCCTTCTGTTGATGAAAATCCTTCTTTCCCCGGGGTACCAAAATAAAATCCACTTGAAAATCCACGATTATAGACTTTTGAAAGTTCTTTAATAAATTCTGCTTTTTTTGTATCAGTTAATTCGTTTTTGTAATAAAGGTCTATTGCTTTTCGATAAACCGAAGTAACTTTTGCCACATATTCGGGACTTCTTTTTCTTCCTTCAATTTTAAAAGAATTTATTCCTGCATCGATAAGCTGGTCTAAAAAATCAACAGTGCATAAATCTTTAGCGGACATTACATAATCTTCACCAAGAATTAACTCGGAACCAATCTGTGCATCTTTTATTAAGTATTCTCTTCTGCAGGGTTGAAGGCAATCTCCCTCGTTAGCACTTTTGTTAAAAATTTCATGACTCATAAAACAACGGCCACTTACAGCTACACACATTGCCCCGTGAATAAAGCATTCTATTTCAATTGATGTTGATTCTCTAATTTTTTTTATCTCTTCTAAAGTGCATTCACGGGCAAGAACAATTCTTTTTGCCCCAAGTTCTTCATAGAATTTTACAGAAGAAGAGTTTGATATTGAAGCCTGAGTTGATATACAAAAAGGAATTTTATATTCACGGCATTTTTCAATTACGGCAAAATCCCAGCATATAATCATGTCAATACCTGCACGTTTTGCTTCTGCAATTATTTGGTCAACGGATTCTGTTTTATCTTCTTTAATTATTGTGTTTACAGTAAGGTAAGTTTTAACTTTATTTTTTTTGCAAAATTTTACTATCTCTTTTAGCTCAGAAAGTTTAAAGTTTTCAGCTTTAACACGCATATTGAGGTTTTCAATACCGAAGTAAATTGCATTCGCCCCTGATTTAATTGCAGCTCTAAGCATGACCCAATCACCGGCTGGCGACATTAACTCGGGTTTATTTAATTTTTTTTTCATTAAAGGATTAAAAAAATCAAATCATTTCGTTCAATAATTCCTGTCTTGGCTGAGGAATTACAACTTTATTTACAAGCAAACCTTTATCTTCAATTACTTTAGCACCCGCGTCAACAGCACTCCGAACCGCAGCAACTTCACCTGTTAAAGTACAGAACGCTTTTCCTCCCAGTGCCATTGCAAGTCTTACTTCAATTAGCTTAACACTTGCCGCCTTTACTGCTGCATCCGCAGCTTCAATTAAAGATGAAACAGAAAAAGATTCAATAATTCCAAGGGCTTCTAGCATATCAACATTAGTATGACCTGATAAAGCGGGAAAGATTTCTCTGTGAACATTTGGAATAATCATGTTATCAATTACACCAAATCCAATTGTCTCAACCGCTGCATTAACAGCAGCGTTGACTGCTGCAACTTCTCCACCTATCAAAGTAATGTATTTACCCGAGCATATTGTTCTTGATAATATCAACTCCACATTTGATGTTTTTAACATAATATCTGCAGCCTGCATACCCGACGCAATGCTTCCAAGTTCTACTATTCCAATTGAATTCATCTCAATCATAAATTTTCCTGTTCAATAAAATTTTCTTACTGCTGTGTTGATATTCTTAAATAATCTTCTGTTACTTGAGTTATTTTTCCAGTAATTGAAGCGTGAATATTAGCACCGGTTTTTCCTTCAGCAACTTTTGCAATTAATTGATTTTTTTTAACAACATCACCAATGCTAACAACAGCAACTGATTTTTCTCCAAAATGTTGTTTAAGCAAAATCTTCACATTATTAGTTTTTGGTTTCTCTGAATTGAATGGTGTGTGAGTGTTATATTTTTCTAATTGCAATTTTCTCATTAACATTTTCAAGGGAACTCTTCTTCCGTTTTTTATAGGATGAACTTTAGGAGGGGCTGGTTGAACGTATCTTATTCCTGCTGCTCTCATTTCTTTTTTTGCTTTGTCACAAGCTTCCTTTGGATACAGATCTTCAGGACAGGAATACAGAGTACACAATCCACAAGCACAACAAAGTTCCGCCATCTGGTTCCACATTTCAGAACCTGTCCTGGTAAAACCTAACGATCGCATTACTTTATGAGGCTGTACATTATAACCCAATAAATATCTTGGACAAAACTCTGTACAATAACTACATTGATCGCAGGCAGATTTACCAATACGATGCCAGTTATGTTCCGGTTGATTTTTCCTTTTAACAAGGTAATGATCTTTTGGCAGAACAATTATTCCTGCTGTTGTTTTTGTAATAACATCATCAAGATTAAAAGTAAATTGCCCCATCATTACTCCGCCAATAAACAAAGCAAAATCTTTTACTTTTGTCCCGCCAGCAAATTGAATTGCTTCACGGTAAGTCATTCCAATTGGCGCAAAAAAGGAAGATGGATTTTTAACTTCTCCTGTTACACAAATAAATTTTTCTGTTACAGGAATATCTTTTGAAGCGTTATTAATATTATAAAATGTTTCAACGTTATTTACAACGCAACCAACCTGTAAAGGAATTCCTGCAGGAGGAATTAATCTTTTAGTAGCTTCATAAACAAGTTCATATTCATCCCCTGAAGGATAAAAATCTCCAAGTTCGGTCATTTCAATTTTTGTGTTGTCAAGATGTGGTTTTATAGCTTCAATCGCTTTTGCATTTTTCGATTTAATTCCGAAGTAACCTTTTTTTGCACCGGTTTTTTCAATTACCAATTCCATTCCACTGACAATTTCTTCAGGGAAGTTACACATGATTTCATAATCTTTATGAATCAAAGGTTCGCATTCTGCTCCGTTTGCAAGTACAAACTCAACTTTGGAATTTGCTTTTATATGAGCTGGAAAGCCGCCGCCGCCAGCTCCCACCACTCCTGCATTAAAAATTTTTTCAATTAAATTCATATTAATATTGTTGTTAATTTAAATCTGCATCCGAAAAATATGACATTGTTCTTATTCTTACACCGTCAAATGACATTTATTTAATCAATGACATTTTTCTTGTAAGTAATTTGTCACCTGTACAAAGTTGAATTATGTAAATCCCTGAAGGTAAATTTTTTGCATCAAATTCAGTTTCATAATTTCCGGCATTAAGACTTTCATTTACTAATGTTGCAACTTCATCTCCAAGCAAGTTATATACTTTTAACAACACATTTTGTTTTGTTAATCCATTAACCATGGGAACTGAAAACCTGATTTTTGTTGTAGGATTAAATGGATTGGGATAGTTTTGCATCAATTCATACTGTAAAGGAATTTCACTTGTTGAAACTTCTTTTACTGAACTTGGAATTGATGGATAAAGATTTCTTGCGTTTGTTATTGCAGAGCTTAACTCATTTAAGTTGTTTGCAGCGGCTATAACAAAAGCGACATTAACATTTCCAGAAACTGGAATAGTAAAAGGACCTGCGGAAATTACTTGCGATACATCTCCGGCACCTGCTTGTGCTTTTGTAAGTCCGCTTGAAAGAGATGTCCATTTTTCTAAATCAGTAAATCCATCATAAATTGAAAAACCACCATCGCCACCGGGATTCAGAATTGAATAACACCCGTAATTTGTTGAAGACAATAATGCAGTACCAATATAATAATTGAAGCCAGAACCGAAATGATATGTATAACCAAAATTTGATGTTGAATTATAATTAGCAACATCATCTGAACCGTCAGTTAAATCCCAATCTATAAACAATCCAGCATAAAGATTTGAAATAGTGGATGCGGAAGTATTTTCTAAATTGTAACGAAGGATAATAAAATTTTTATACTGAGAATTTGTAAATGAGAAGGTTTTCATTGTTGTTTTAATGCCAATTTTATTCGTTCCTGCAGCATCATCTGAAAAAATTGCTGTCCCCTCAACATCAGCAAATGTACCGGGATAACGAAGTGTAACAGGCTGAATTACTGTAAAATCAGCACTCTGTACATTTTGACTTGAACTTCTCACACAATCAGAAACTTTAGATGAAGAGGTTGCAAAAATTAATCCTCCTTCAAACATAAGGTTGCCGGTTGATAAATACGAAAATCCATTACCTTGTAAATTATTTGGATAATCATTAAAACCCAGGTTTCCCTTGCTTGTAAGAGTAAGAGATACGTCATTACCTGATTGAGTAGCATAAGTTGGTTTTCCAATCACTGAAATGTATTGAAAGTCGTTATAACTGCTTCCATTCGAAAAAATTAATTTGAAGGATAATTCTGTATTTGCCGGAATGGAAGAAGAAACAGTGAAAGAAAATCTTGAAGAGTAATTACTAAAAGTATCTCCTGCTACAATTGTTCCCGCATTATAGAATCCATTTTGAACAGTTGCATACTGAGTTTTACTTTCAAGTTGAATTGTTAATCCCGAAACCGATTGAAGGTAATTCATATATTTGATTCCTATATAAATTATCTCTCCTGGCTCAATCACACCATTACCGTTTCCCCCTTCGACATCAGAAAAATAATAAAGCACTGCTCGAACAGATTTTGAGTTTGTTTCATTCAATGATTTATAAGCGTTAATTCTTCCTTTACCAAGCATATCTATATATGAACCGTTTACATTATAAATATCATCACAATTTACTCTAATTTGTTCACCAACCTGCAAAGGAGAATAATTTGGAAATCTTGATTTTACCAATCCAGCTAGTCCGGCTGCTAAAGGTGAAGCCATTGAGGTTCCGCTTGCATAACTATATGTGTTGTTTTGCCACGTACTATAAATACCGCTTCCGGGAGCACTTACATCAACTGAAGTCCCATAATTAGAAAAAGAAGATTTCATATCCCCCTGATCGGTTGAAGCAACAGATAAAACATAATTATAATCAGAAGGATAATGTTTTGAAGAAGAGTTTTCATTTCCTGCGGCAGCTACAACTAAAGCACCTTTGGAGTTTGCAAAGTTAATTGCATCTCTTCCATACAGAGAAAAACCACCACCACCCCAGCTGCAATTAATTATTTTTGCACCATTATTAGCTGCATAAATTATTCCTTCATATCCAAAAACAATATAAGGCAAACCGGAAGTAGGATCGCGATAGTTGTCCTGAGTAGTTTTTACACACATCAATTTGCATTTATAACCAATAGAAGCCACACCAATTCCATTATTAGTTACAGCAGAAGCAATACCTGCAACGTGTGTTCCGTGATCTGGTCTATCTTCCATCGGATTGTTATCGGGCACTCCCGAAAGTCCACCAAAGTCCCAACCAATATAATCATCTATATAACCATTGTTATCGTCATCAATTCCATTTGTTGGATTTTCATTCCAGTTTATAAAAAGATTATCCATAATATCAGGATGATCCCAGTCAACACCTGTGTCGACTATTCCAATAACTACATTAGTATCTCCACGATTTATATCCCATGCAAGATTAGCCTGAATCTTTGTAAGATTCCATTGAGCTGAATAATTCGGATCGTTGGGAATAAATTCAACAGGATAAGCAAATCTTGGCTCCACCCATTCAATATCATCAATATTTTTAATTTTAGAAGAAGCTACAAAAGGATCAATCTGCGAGTTATATTTTACACTTAATATTCGGTCTAATCCAAGAATTGAAACATCTTTTATATCAGAAATGTTCTTTTTGACTTCACTTATATCAAGGAAGGATAATTTTTTCTCTAATAAAGTTGAAAGCTTAACAAAGCCTTTTGAATCACAAACCGGTTGATATTTTAGTTTTATTATCAATTCATTTGAAAGATAATATACCTCTCCGTTTTTAATTATAGTTGACTTACTTACCTGTGCAATTAATGAAACAGATAATACTAATTGTATCAAAAAAAAGAGAGAGAGTTTTTTCATTTTAAAATCCTAAAGTTTCCAATATAAACTTAATAAAAAATCACACTGTGTTTAACAAAATTTCCTTTGTCATAAATAAATTTAGCCGAGAAAAATTTTTTCTCATCCAGCCATGGAAGAAAAATTTTATCTCCTTCCCATAAAGGCAGCTCAGACAAATTTTCATCAGGAATCCATTCAAGATTTCCCTCGGGAGAATCAATTAACTCTCCTAAAAATTTTTTTGCAACAAAAACGAAGACATACCAATCTTCAATATCGTCAAATGCGGGAAAAGTAATAAAACCCTTAAACTCAGGATTAATAATCATAAGCCCTGATTCTTCTTTAACTTCACGTATAACACATTCTTCGGGTGTCTCTCCTAACTCAATTTTGCCACCCAATCCATTCCATTTCCCTTCGTGCATATCATTCTCTTTTTTTACACGATGAATCATCAATGTCTTTTTTTCTTTTTCATCTTTTACATAGCAAAGTGTAGCTAATTTCATTCGCTTTCCTGAATTAAACATCGTTATTCTTTTTTCAAATATAATTTAATAATCATTGACTAAACAAAGTATTTTTTTATTAAGTTAATGATAGTTGAAAATTAACTTTATTAAAAGCAGGATTAAAAATGACTGAAATCAAGTACTTTTTATCAGTTGAATTGCAAAAAAGAATTCAAAGCAGGTTAATAGATTGGCAGCAAGAAAACGTTTCAACCCGTTTATGGCATTATGATCCAACTATATGGAAAGAAAAACCGGAAGAGAACGTTGAGCTTGGAGACAGGCTTGGTTGGCTTGTACTACCATACACTATGCGAGAAAAAATTAATGAACTTACACTATTTGCAAACGAAACAAAAAATGTTTTTTCGGATGTGCTTCTTCTTGGTATGGGTGGAAGCAGTCTTGCCCCCGAAGTATTTGCAAAAACATTCGGCTCTAAAGATGGTTTTCCATCGTTATCTATACTTGATAGCACTCATCCTGAGGTCATCAAAAAAATTTTCAGTCAGTACGATTTAAGTAAAACTCTATTTATCGTTGCAAGTAAATCTGGCGGAACTGCTGAAACGATGTCTTTTTATTACACTTTTTTTGAAGCAGTATCAAAGTTTAATAAAAATGCAGGAGATCAATTTATTGCAATTACTGATCCGGATTCGGGATTAGAAAAACTTGCGATTGAAAAAAAGTTCAGAAAAATTTTCAGTACACCACCTGATGTCGGAGGCAGATATTCCGCTCTTACATATTTTGGAATGGTACCTGCAGCTTTAATTGGAATGGACATTGAATCATTTATTGGTAATGCTTCTTCTTATGCTGATGCTTGTGGAAAAAATATTTCAAGCATTGAAAATCCGGGAATAAAACTGGGCTGCACACTTGGTGAACTTGCCCTTGATAAAAAAGACAAACTTACCTTCTTTTCTTCAAAAAAAATTGAAACTTTCACTTCATGGATAGAACAGCTTGTTGCAGAAAGCACAGGCAAAGAAAACAAAGGAATAATTCCAATAACAGATGAAAATGAAGTTGACATAAAATATTTTTCTAATGACAGGGTGTTTGTATTCCTTACTTTAAAAGAAGAACAACAACATTCCGAACTTAAACACCAACTTATTAAAAATCATTTCCCTGTTATCTCAATTGAGATGGAAAATCTTTATGAACTCTCACAGCAATTTTATTTATGGGAAATTGCAACAGCATTTGCAGGTGCAGTGTTAAAAATTAATCCATTCGATCAACCAGATGTACAACTGGCAAAAACTCTTGCTAATGAAAGTCTCTCTGCATTTAAATCAAATGGTTCGCTTCCTATTGACACTCCTGATTTTGTTGAAAGTAATCTTGAAATTTTTTATACTGCTCAGATAAAAGTTCTTAAAGAAACATTGAAAGAATTTTTTAAATTAATTAAACCCGGTGATTATGTGGCTATTAACGCATTCATTCAATATGGTGACAAAGTCAACGAAGCACTAAACAATTTCAAAAAAGTAATAAGAGATAAATACAAAGTTGCGGTAACAATTGGATATGGTCCAAGATTTTTGCATTCCACAGGACAACTTCACAAAGGAGGAACAAACAATGGATTATTTATTCAAATTACAAATGAGATAACTGATGATATTAACGTGCCAGGCAAAGGATATAGTTTTGGCACTTTAATAACCGCACAGGCACAGGGTGATTTTAAAGCCTTAGCTGGCCGAAAAAGAAGAGCAATGAAATTAAACATTAAAGGAAATCTGCTGGAAGGATTAAATTTACTTACACAGTTTTAACCCGGAGTTTTTATGATCAGGAATCCTCATATATATGAAATTAATACAAGAGTATGGTTGCGCCGCTTTGATAGCGAATCCAGACAAGCAACTTTATCTGATGTTCCTTTAGAATACTGGAAACAATTATCAGACAGCGGTATACATTTTATCTGGTTAATGGGCATCTGGAAAACATGCGATTCTTTAATTGATAGATGTTGTTTCCAGGAATCGCTGGTTAATTCT
>CAZQSR010000010.1:31244-32826 GCA_964596145.1 uncultured Ignavibacteriaceae bacterium | reverse complement strand
CTTATAGAAGCACTAAGTAGACTTATAGAAGCTCCAAGTAGTCTTATAGAAGCTCCAAGTAGTCTTATAGAAGCCCCAAGTTGTCTTATAGAAGCTCTTCCCCCTCTTCTCGAAATCAACTTTTCCTAATAATACAAGTACCAAGCCCCAATAATTAATCAATAAATAAACCCCATATTTCAGAAGACACTTCCATCGCCGGTAATGCAATTATTTTACCCGAAAATCTTAATAAAGCAACAAAAATTTACAGAAAATTCCTAATTTTAAATAGTAAAAATCTGAATGTCGTTATTAGAGAACCCGAAATACTATTACATTAAATAATCGAACTCTAATACAGCTTTCGAATACAACAACGCAAAGGGAGTAAACTCAAGTTTAGTGCTTCGAACTCATAAGTTGCGCCAAGCACCCGAACCCTAAATTACCTTACACACTATTTCTTAAAGTATTTAACAAGAAGCATTATGACTATCAACTGGCATAAACCCATTCAAACTTCCGAAGAGCTTTTAGTTACTGATTATTTGAATAACAGAATAGCCACATTAAAAACTTTGCTGAACATTTTAACCGATGATTTATTGTCCGTTACTTTTACTCCTCCTCCCTTAAACAATAATTTTTATACATTTGAACTAAGATATCATCATACTGAAAAAGAATATATCATCAATGTATGGAAAGGACTCCGAACCGGAGATACTCAAACCCTCTTGCACGGAATTATCAGAAAAGAATAAACACATTTGTTTTAATGGATTCTTTTCTTTCTTATTCCTTTAAATATTTCTTCCAAGTTGTATAGCATTTTTTAAAATTTTTTTATATTGTGAAGTGTAAATTTTAATAATTAATTAACCCCACAAAAAAAGGAATTTTAGTTATGAACAAACTACAAATAACAATTATTTCTATCATCTTTCTTAGCTTAACTGCTTTAGCACAAAAACAAATTTTCTTTAATGAAGTTGGCATGTTCAACGACGGACTTGCCCCCGTTCTTAAAGACGATAAATGGGGATTTATCGACACCGAAGGAAATGTTGTAATTGAACCAAAGTTTGTTGCCTTTGTAAACAACTTTGGCCAACAACCCTTTTTTAATGAAGGACTAACCCCAATTGTTGACCCCGAAACAGGACGCGTTGGTTACATAGACAAAAAGGGAAACATTGTTATAAAACCTCAATTTTATTCAGCTGCAAACTTTTATGAAGGTGTTGCATTTGCCGGAACTCAGGAAGATCATGTTATTATTGATAAGTCGGGTAACATACTTGCACAAAAATTTGTTGCAATCAACGGCTATTATTCACACTTCAGCAACAACCTGGCTATTGCACAAAAAGAGTTTTCTTATGGCTATATAAACAAACAAGGTAAATTTGTAATAGAACCAGTTTATGATGAAGCCCGCGACTTTTCAAATGGATTAGCCGCAGTTAAAAAAGATGGCAAGTGGGGATTTATAGATGCTGATGGAAATGTTAAAGTCCAATTCCAGTTTACCAACGAACCAAAACCCTTTAGCGATAACAGAGCTTTTGTACAAGGAACAAATCTTAAATGGGGAGTT
>CAZQSR010000010.1:0-31234 GCA_964596145.1 uncultured Ignavibacteriaceae bacterium | reverse complement strand
TTGATACTGAAGGAAAAATAATTATTGAACCAATGTACGATCAGGTTTTTCCTTATAGTTCTGGTGCTGCAGTAGTTAGCAAAATGGATGAAAAATGGAACAATACTTTTTACATTATTGATGTTTCAGGAAAAATTATTAAAACATTTTCTAAAACCGCCAAAAGTAATGAAACCATAACACTATGGTCTGGCTTTAACGAAGGCTTAGCTGTTGTAATGAAAGACTTCAAAAAAGGTTTAATGGACCCAAAAGGAAATATAGTCGTTGCGTGCAAGTACCGTGAGTTGAAGCCACTATCAAGCGGTATGGCTTACTTTGAAAAGTTTGACGATAAAACAAAAAAAGTTACAAAAGGATTTATAGATAAAACCGGTAAAGAAGTTTTTACTATTGAACCACCAAAATTCTAAACAAGTTAACCCTGCACTAATTACGGTGCAGGGTTTTTTGTTTTATAACACCGCATTTCTATTTTTAAATAAAATTTGTCTGCCTCTTTTCAGAACTTTTCAAAACTCACCTCTGTTATTACAACATAGTTATGCAACAAACAAAACTGATAATTCTATTGTTTATTTCTCTTTCTGCTTTTACGGGGTGTAAGCAGAAAGAGGTTTTAACAATAACAAATAAAAAAACTATGCAACAAAATGTAAATGATACCGCAACATTTGGTTCGGGATGCTTCTGGTGTACCGAAGCAATCTTTTCAAGATTAAACGGAGTTGTTTCTGTGGTTTCCGGTTATTCCGGCGGTACAACAGAAAATCCAACTTATGAAGAAGTCTGTAGCGGAAACACCGGACATGCGGAAGTTTGTCAAATCACATTTGATTCAACCATAATAAGCTTTGATGAACTTCTTGAGGTTTTCTGGAAAACACACGACCCAACAACATTAAATCGCCAGGGTGCAGATGTTGGAACGCAATACCGCTCAGTAATATTTTATCATACCGAAGAACAAAAAAAATCTGCTGAACATTACAAAGATGAATTGAACAGAGACAACATTTGGGGTAAACCTGTGGTTACAGAGATAAGCCCTTTTACAAAATTTTATCCTGCAGAAAAATATCATCAGGATTATTATGAAAACAATCCCCGTCAGGGATATTGTTCTTTTGTAATTGCACCAAAAGTAGAAAAGTTTGAAAAAATTTTTAAGAACAAATTAAAAAAATAAAAGCGGGTTTATAGTCCCGCTTTATTAAGTTCAATTACTTTTTACGTGAGTATTTAATCTCCATTGTTTTAACATCACCTTTATCGGTAACCATAAACATCTCCATCATTGCGTTGTCTTTATCAATGGTTGTGATAATCTCTTTAACTTTTTCATCCTGTCCCATAGGATTTGTCATTACGCCCTGGTAAGTAGTGGTTTTAGAAGCGGGATCGTGCACTCCTTCAAGATACATAATTCCTGTTCCAAAATTATCAATCCACGTTGAAAAGAATTTCTTCTTCGCATTGTCGTAACCATCAAGAGAAATGCCGTTCATAGGCATACCCATATAGTTGCCAACAAATTTTGTCTGAAAATATCTTCCGCCGAGCAATGATTCAGTTACAGCAGTTCCTTCAGATACATTTGGCGGTTGCGAAGGATCCATCCACATAGAAATGGTGCAGTTCCATTCTCCAACGCTGTTGGCAAGCATCTTATGCATTTCGCCGGGAGTCATATATTCCTGCCAGGCTTTCATCATATCCTGATCCTGTGCAAACAGATTAAAAGATGAAATAAACAGAATGATAAAAAGAATTGAAGCAAATATCTTTCTCATAGCTTCTCCTTATTTTGTTGATGATTAATTATTAAACGTCGAAATATAAAATAAATTTTTCATTCGTATATTTGATTAACTAACAAAAATCCGATTAATGTCGTTCAACACTTTTGCTCCAGTCGGTTCAAGCTGTTTTACCGATTGATGTCCGTTAGCAATCAGAATACAATCGGCACCAATTTCACAGGCGACTTCATAATCGTGAACAGTATCTCCAATAACAACTGTTTCACCTTTCGAGCTGCCAAGTTTATTCATAAGACCTTTACCAAGATGAAGTTTACTTGCTGCATAAATATTATCGAGTCCGACAACATATGTAAAATATTTTCTTAAGCCGTAATGTTCAACAAGCTCATCAAGAGTATGCTGGGAATATGCAGAAAGAATTGATTGCCCGATTCCAAGAGAGTTAATTTTGTCCAGAACATTTACAATACCATTAAACAACGAACATTCAAATTTTCTCCTTTCATATTCGTCCATCCATATTCTTCCAACAATTTCAAATGATTCTTTACTAAAATCAAAACTAATTTTTTCGTAATAATTTTTTACCGGAATTGTAAAAACCTCTCTATATTGCTGTAGTGTAAGCGGTTTAATTCCTCTTGGTTCTGAAAGCCAGTTAATTAAATCAACACACAGAGTTACATCATTAAGAATTGTTCCGTTCCAATCCCAGATAACGTGTTTATATTTTTTTATCATTTTAAGAAAACCATTTTCTTTGTAATAAATTGATTATCGCATTGAACCTGATAAAAATATATTCCTGATGTATTAAGATTATTTTTGAACTCCGTTGGATTGAATTCAACTTGATATACTCCCGGTTGTTGTAATGAGTTGACAAGAATTGCTATTTCGTTACCCAGTATGTCAAATACTTTTAGTTTAACATTCGCAGCCTTTGAAATATTATAAACTATCTTTGTAGATGGATTAAACGGATTCGGAAAATTTTGTTCAACATAAAAATCTTTTGGAAGAGTTGTGTTCTCGCCATCAACCGAGGTGGTCTCATTAAATTTATTAAACACAACATTATCAACAAGTTGTTTTGCTTCATTCTGTTTCATAAAGAATAAAGGAAAACTTACTGTAACTGTTTTATAGTTTGTTCCAAGATATTCAACTCCAACTGGCTTTCCTTTCATATTTCCATAAATCGATGTTGAATCGAAAAGGGAATTAAATGAATAGATTTCATTTCCCGATGATGAAGCAGTTATACTTTCAATATTAGTAAGATGATAACCCGTTGAAGATAAAAGTTTTGATGAATCGCAATTTAAATTATTGTAACCTGAAAATTTAGAAATTGCTCCACTGAATCTTGAAGTAAATCTAGTCTCTGTTTGATATATTTTTAAGTAATCATAAACAAATGTTCCCGGGTTAAATGTAGCAACAGAATTTGTATTTCCTTCAAACGCCTTTGATGGAAGATAACCAGCATAAAATAATTTTCCTCCATAGTCGAGATATTTTTTAATTGATGTCTTTGCAGCAAAAGGTGCAGCAAGATCATAGCTGTCATCAGCAAACCAAATAATCGTAGAAAAAGCTCCAAGGTCAGCAAGACCAATTCCGCCCTGCGAAACAACATCATAAGTTTGATGCGAAAAAGATGAAGTGATATAATCATAATAATCATCAACCTGTGCATCTGTAAAATTTGCAAGCAGACCTTCTCCCTCGGCGGTTTCATCAACCACAAGAATTCCCTTATCAAGTGATACGACTCTTGATTTGATTGTTAAACTTGTAGATTCATTCATAGAGCTATCTACAGCTTTAACCCGATACCAATAGTAAATTCCGTTCTGTGCATTATTATCAAAATAGACTGTGTCTAAAAGCACTGAGGGATTCAACTTCTGAAAATTATTATCTGGATTTGTTGAACGATATATATTGTAACCAAGTAAATCAAATTCTTTATTTCGGTTCCAGTTTAATTGAACTTTATGCCATTGAGGCTCTGCTGTAAAATTTGGTTGCAAAGGAATTGAAAGCGGCGTACCTGTTCGTTCAACAATAAAACTTTGATTACCAGATGCATCATAAGAAGCAACTCCAACATAATACAAAGTCCCGGTAGTTAGATTCGAAATTATTTTGAAAGTATCGATTGTTGTTAATGTAGTTATATAAGTTCCGGTTGTTGTTCCGATAAAAATTTTATAGCCGGTTAAATCTGCATCCAGCACGGGCGACCATTTAAGCAACAAAGAACTTCCTGTACCTAAATCCGTAATTGAATAATTCTCAACCCTTGAGGGTAAAAATATTGCTGAAAGCATTGTTGCACAGGAACCTTTAATTACTTCTGCACAGTAATTCATATTATAATTTGTAATTATATCATTTGGAGAATGATAATAAGGACTGAATTGATTTTCTTCAAAATAAACAGAGGGAAAACCATTTTGCCAGAAAGAATAACTATCAGAACCGGAACTGTTTGCCGTTCCATTTACTGCAGATATTGAAGTAAATTTATTTGTAACATTTCTTGCAAGATCTCTATATTCAAGTGAACCTGTATAGTAATTAATATCAACCACACACTGATTTAATGACCTTGGATCACTGCTTATCATATCATGGTTAATCATCAGTTTAACTTTTGTTCCATTGCTGTAATATTTAGTTGAAAGGTCTTTGCTTCCCCAAAGACCATATTCCTCCGCAGCAAACGTTACAAACTTAATTGTATTTTCCGGTTGGTAATTTTTCCGTTTAATTACTCTTGCTATTTCTAAAGCGGCGGTCGTTCCGCTTGCATTATCATCCGCTCCGGGTGCAAAAGTCATCGGATCTCCCGAAGAATAAGAATCGTGATGCCCGCCAACAACAATAACCTGGTTTGGATTTAACGTGCCCGGAATTGTTGCTATAACATTTTTTTGCCACGTTCCCTGATATTGAAAAGAATCAATTTTAACATCCGAGTAACCCATTCTAATAAACTGTTGTTTAATCCATTCGGCAACGGCATCCTTTGTGTTTGCAAATAAAAACCTTGTTTGAAAATTCTGAAGACTCTGAATAAAATATCGCACACTATCCGCATTAATTTCTGTAACAATTCCTGCTATTATTGAGCTATCATTGAGCGTTAAACTATAATTTGTCAGCAGCTTTTCGTTTCTAAAAATTAGATTGGATTTTTTTAACTCTGTAACTAAATAGTTTTTTAGAAGATTTTCTTTAAAGAATACAGAAATGTTTTTTGTAAGTATAAAATCTTTTGCTGTATAGATTTTCTCAACATTGGTTAAAGCTTCAAGCTTTACTCCTGATTTTTTCTGTTGAATAATCGAATAATTGTTGTTTGTTAATTTGTCTAATACGTTTATCTGTATTTTTTCATCTCTTATATTCGCAAGAAATTCTTCATTGATTATTGAGATAATCACTTTGTCTGTTGCGAAATAAATTGGCAGGTTAAGATTTTCAAGATTGTTAAGGTTTGTGTTTTGTGTTAAGTCTATTGCTATTAAATACTCATCTTTCTGAGCAAAAGATAAGAGTGATATAAAAATAACTAGAGCTATAATTCTTAATAAGTTTTTCATTGATTCCTGTAATTTAAAATTTAATGTGCAAATATAAGAGGAAAGAGACAGATGACAGTTGTTTCACCTGTCTCTTTTGTATTTTAATTTATGTTAGGTAATATTGAATATTTTTTTGAATAGTATAACATTTGCTTAGTAAAATCATCCGGATATTCAATCTTTACATCAACTATTTTTCCGTTTTCAGTAACAGGTGTAAGAACCGGATTTATAAATCCACGGTAAGGAGCAATCTTAAGCTTGTTATATCTTTCAAGAACTTCTTTATGCAAATCTTTGTCAATTTTTACTCCATATGTTTCAACAAGATTTTGTGCGGCTTTAAAATCACCTTCAGAAGTAATTCGCTGAATTTCTTTTAACAGTTCTCCAAATAAACTTCTCAACTTCTGATAGTCGTTAATTACAAAATAAGTTTTACCATCTTTTATTTTCTTTTCAATCACATTGTCTTTTAAACCTTTTTCATAAGCCCATTTAGAAATAAGCTGCCTGTTTCTCATATGAGCCTGCTCAATATTATCACCAAGTTTTATTCTTGCAAGCTGAAGCATTAAACCGTTTCTGATATAAGCATTATATTCTGCTTTGCCAGCATCAATCGAAGGCATAACACCAATTTCAACAAGTTTTGGGTCGAGAATATAATAAAGTGCAACAAGGTCAGCACGGGTTTCTTCAATTGCCGAGGCGTAATTTTTTAATGTCTCTCTTGGAGTTCCAACGCCGGGATTAATTTGTCCAGAGCCATGACCGATTACTTCATGCATATCTGTATGAAGGTCAGATGCAAGGCTTCCATATTTTTTATGAAGTTGAACAAGCTCATCGGAATAACAAAATTCTTTTAACAAATCTTCTGAGGTTGCTTTGTTATAAGAATATACAATGTTGCCAAGATTAACTGATTTAGAGCCATGTAATTTTCTAATCCAGTTTGCATTTGGAAGATTTATTCCAATTGGTGTTGATGGAGAAGCGTCTCCGCTTTCAACTATTACGGTAATAACTTTTGCAGTAACTCCTTTTACATTTTTCTTTTTATGCTGCGGCATAATAGGAGAATTATCTTCAAACCATTGTGCCTGATTACTTATTGCTTCTATTCTTTTGGTGGCTTCAAGGTCTCTTAAAGAAACTACTGACTCAAAATTTGCACGATAGTTCAAAGCATCGTTATAGGTTTCAATAAATCCATTAACCACATCAATTCTCGATTGAGTATCCTGAACCCATAGAATATTATATTCGTCCCAGAGATTTAAATCGCCGGTTTTATAATACTCAACTAGTTTTTCAAGGGCTTGTTTTTGAGTCTCGTTTTCTGCAACAGCAATTGCTTTTTCTAACCAGTAAATTATCTTCTCAATCGCAGAAGAATACATTCCTTCAAGTTTCCATGTTTTTTCTTTTATTACGCCATTCTCTTTCACAAGCTTACTGTTCAATCCATAAGAAACAGGTGTTTCATCATTTTTATCAATCATCTTTGAGTAAAATGATTCAACTTCTTTTTGATTTACTCCTTCATAAAAATTATTGGCAGAGGTCTGGATTAAATCGGCACCTGGACTTAAATTTGTTCTCAATGGTGCAACTTTAGGATCGAAAAGAATTGGCGTGAGGAAAGAAATTAACTGATCTATTGTTTCTCCATTATCAAGAGGAAACTTTCCGCCGGAAGAATTTTTAATTAACTCTGCAAAGTATTCTTTTGTAAACTCGGGTTGAAATTTAGCATTTGAATAATGATGATGAATGCCATTTGAAAACCATACACGTTTTGTATAAACCATGAATTTATTCCACTCATCGGAATTTTTATCGCCTTTGTAGTTTTTAACTATTGCTTCAAGAGTTCTTTTAATCTTTAAATTGTATTTGTAATTCTGATCCCATACAATTTCTCTTCCGCAAAGAGCCGCTTCATAAAGATAATAAGCCAACTCTTTTTGTTTTGGGGTAAGCTCATTAAAACCGGGAACCTGGTAACGAAGAATAGCAATGTCTGCAAATTGTTCCGTTTGATATTTGAAATCTTTATCATCAATCATATTTGTTGTTTCTTTTTCATTTTTTGTACAACCTAATAAAGTAACTGCTAAAATTGTAAGAAAAATATAATAAGCAAGTTTCATTTTTATCCTTTCTAATTTAATGGCTGAAAAATTACAAATCGTTTCAACAACAATAAAACCACTTAGCAATTCCATTAACCGCATAGGTTTATTTTGCACAAGCTGTTGAGAACCAATATAATAAATAATTTGTTTATACAGTATCCTTACAATAGAAACTTAACGATACTTTCTGTAATTTACAGCTATTAACAAATTATAGTGTTTGTTTAATTCATTTATTAATCACAAAATAAGGAGCAGCTATGAATGCAGATAAATTTGCAGTTGATTTTCTTTCCTGGCACGATGGCGTGGATGCCATGTTAAAACCAACTCCCGATAGTCCTATGCCAAATGTTTTAATCCATACCGGTAATATGGTAAATACCCCAAAGGGAGTATGCAAAGGAGGTATGATACTTATTAATCCGGAAAATAAAGAAGTTCCTGATTTCTTTGGCTTTGTTGCGGAAGATGAAGAAATAGGAAAATATTATGGCCCCAAAATTTTTAAAGGAACTCCATTTGAAAACGCACCAGTTCATAAAGCAGATATAACTATAACTTTGGACTTTCCCAATAAAGTTTCCTCAAGTATTGAAGTAGCGGGACATACAATTGAACTTGAACTGTCTGATTTTGAAGATGCAAAGTTTTATCATCGCCCAGCAACCGGTTTGCCATTTATACAAAATGTTGTTGAGGCTCTTGCTAAAAAAGCAGTCTTCAAATTTGATGGTAAAACTATACAGGGCAATTTACCACCAGAAGGTTTAGCTGGTGGTTTGCCGGCTTGTTATGCCCCAACAGGCATTTATCATATAGTCCGATAATATTAATTAAAATTGAAGAGCCTTTTTTTGCAGAAATACTTTTTTGTAAAAAGAGGCTTTCTCTTTTTTAACAACATCCTGAAGAGCTGCCACTTAATTAGTTATTGTTCCGTGCGTCTAATTTTTTATTTCATCTTAATCCCGGTAAGTAATTTTGGACAACCTTTTTTAAGATTTAAAGTCTAATAATTAAAAACCGAGGACAAAATGAAACAGAGAAAAACTTTTTCAGTTAATTACTTATTGCCTTTAACGGCTATTCTGTTTATAATTTCATCTATTGCCTGCACAAAGGGTGATGACTTAAGAACTCTGCATGAAAAAACTTTTCCAACAGTTGCGGGAAAAACTCTTAAGGTTGAAACATCTACAGGCGATGTACTTATTACTACTTCGTCCGGAAGAAAAGAAGTGTATCTAAAAGTTCTTGGCAATAACAAAGCAGAAGAAAAGATAGACTTTGATTTTTACTCTGACGAAAACGGAGTTACAATTATAGCAAAAAGAAAGAGCGGAAATTTTTTCAATTGGTTTTCAAATATTCGTTTAAGATATGAAATTATTCTTCCTGATGTTTACAATGCTAATGTTACTACTTCGGGCGGCGATATAAAGGTTAAATACTTAAAGGGAAATATAAATCTGAAAACATCCGGCGGAGATATTGTTGTAAACAATACCGAAGGTCAATTAAATGCAATAACCTCTGGTGGAGATATAAACGTAAATAACCGCATTGGTGATACTAAACTTTCAACTTCCGGTGGTGACATTAAAGCAGATGCTGTTAAAGGAAATCTTTCTGCGGCAACTTCAGGTGGAGACATTGTTCTTTCGGCAAGTGATTCTTTTATTAAAGCGGCTACTTCGGGAGGTGATATTAAGCTTGATTACAGCGGCGAAAATAAAGGCATCGAGTTAATAACTTCAGGAGGAGATATAGATGTAAAACTGCCGGCTGACTTTAATGCAAAAGCGACTTTGAAAACTTCAGGTGGAGATATAAGTTGTAATCTTACTTCAAACAATACAACAAAAATTTCTTCTTCTCACTTTGAAGCCGACCTTAACAAGGGGGGAAATTATCTTATATGTAAAACTTCAGGCGGAGATATTTCGGTAACTAAAAAGTAAAATTTTTCTTCTAATAAATAATAAATTAAAAATGCCATTCGAGTGATGGCATTTTTTCTAATTTAAAATTTATTCCAGTGTACTATTTCCTGTAATGATTTTCTTTTCGACTTGTGTCTTTCTGTATCTGCTTTATCGTTTGGGTATGCAACCGGAACTAATGCTATAGGTTCTATGTGCGGAGGTAAATTTAAAATCTCTGCACACTTTTTAACATCAAAATTACAAATCCAGCACGTACCAAGACCAAGCTCTGCAGCTTGCAAAGTCATATGATCAATAGCAATTGCAGCATCAATATCACAATGGTCTTTGTTGTCGGCTCTTTTCCACGAAAGATTATGATCTCCGCATACTATTATTACAACAGGAGCTTGTTTAAACCATGGGCGATGATATGTTTCATAGATTTTATTAAGAATTTCTTTTTCTCTTACAACAATGAAATGCCATGGTTGATAGTTTGCAGCAGAAGGAGCAATTCTTCCGGCTTCGAGTATTGTAAGTATTTTTTCTTCCTCAACAGAATCGTTTTTATAATTGCGCGAAGAAAATCTAAGTTTGGCAAGTTCTAAAAATTTCATATCGTTTCCTTATGTTAGAAAAATTAATTGTTTTAATTCAAAAATATTATTTTTTTTAATCCTTAAAAACAAGTCTCTGTATATTGAATTGCTCTGATTGATAAGGCTATGAGAAGAGAAATACCGTAATATTTCGTAACTTTTTTTATCAAATGCGCCTTTGATTAAAAACGAAGAAACTGCTGTAAGGTACTGTAATATTATTGGAAAGATTGCCAAAGTCAATTTTTTTTGCAACCTTAAAGCTCTATATCTGAAGCACTTATAAATACAAAGCTCAATTTTTCACTACTTATCCCCAGAGTGGTTTTGGATCGCTCGGCTGTGGAAAACCAAATGTTAACAGTTCGTTGTTTATTTCCCCGGTGCTGCTGTTTCTCTAATTTCAACGCTTGTGTTTTGTCCATTTAATATTGGACATTTCTTTGCAATTTCTGTTGCCTCATCAAGATTATTAGCAAGAATTATAATATATCCTGCAATGGAATTATTGTCGGCAATATGAGGTGTGTCAATTACCACGTTATTTGGTTTCAAAACTCGTCCTTTACGGGATAAATGATTTCCACCGTCTGCAAGTTGGTCTTTGTCTGCAATTTCATTTATCCAATCCATCCATTGTTGCATATAAATTTCCATTTGCTTTTTGGATGGTTGTACCTCTTTATTTGTTATGTCCATTCGGAACAGTAATATAAATTTTTTCATTTTTTATTCAATTTTAAGATTAATCTGTTTTGTGATTTTGATTTTAATTGTTTGAAATTTTTTCCGCTATGTTGAATATCTCTTTTATTGTTTTCCAGTTTCTTGTTGTTGCGTTTACTTTTAATTTAGTTTCCCAAAAACTATTTGTTAATTTTGAATTACTATAACCGTTTGTACAATAAAGATAAATTGCTTTATCAATTAAGTAAAACTCATCCGGCTGGTATTGAACAACTTTGATTTTATTATATCTTTCTTTCTCCGGATTATCAGACAGAAAAGTTAAATGTAAATGCGAAACTTCTTTTGTTTTATCTTGTAAAAAAGGATTTTTTGAAATAATCTGTTTTACTTCTCTATAATCTCTTACAATAACGGGAACATCAAAGCCAAATTTTTCTTCAATTGCTTTGTGGATTTTCTTTTCTATTTCTTTTTGATTTTTATTTTTATCTCTAAAAACAACGTTTCCACTCTGTATATAGGTCTGGACGTTTTGAAAATCAAGCTCTTCAAACATTTTTCTCAGGGCGTCCATTTTTATCATTCTATGTCCGCTTACATTAACGCCTCTTAGAATTGCAATATACGTGATCATATTTCACCTATCGTTTATCTGTTTTATTGTTTTTGTTACTGTTGTTTTGTTATCTTCTGCAACTCTGAATTCAACTATTTTCTTTATCAATGCAACCGGCAAAGGTTTGTCAATTGGAAATTGAACTGCCCCTTTAGATGTTTTAAAATTTATTAAATCATCTTTAAAAATTTTTATTGGAGTTGAAGTGGGATAAAAACCTATATGCTCTTTATAAGCAGCATAGTGAACCAAATTGTTATTCAGTTTAAAAGTTGGAATATTGTAACAAATGCTTTCTTTCGCAATCGGTACCGCCTGTTTAATTATCTTCCGAAGATGTGTTAATTTTTTTTGTACATCTTTGGGGAATGAGGAATGATATTCGTCAATAGATTTAAATTTTACCGAGCCGTTGAGTGATGTTTTTTTTCTGGTTGAAGCCATAAACTTCTAATTGGTTGCTTTTGAGTTCGGTTGGTTATTATTAATCATATTAATTCTCGGCAACTAATTTTAAGAGTTTAACAATTTGTTTTTCATCAATCTCTTTTTCAGATTTTATTTCAATTACTCTCATGGTTTTTCCACTTCCTTGAAATAAAGAAATATTTTCTTTTGAAAGTCCTTTGATAGAAAATCCTAAGTTGACATGCGTTTTAAGAGACACAAAATAATACCTTCCGCCATCATAAGAAGGAACGCCCCATTTCATTTCTTCTTTAATGTCTGGAAATGTTTTAAAAATTATCTTCCTCATTGTATTGCAAATTTCTTTTTGAGGAGATTCTTGTTTTTGAATATATTCATCAACTTTTGTATCATTCATATACATCGATAATCTATTGGTTAAATTTTATAAATTTCATTTATATTTTTACCATATAAAATTATGAATTTTTTATCATTTTTTGTTGCTTTGTTAAGATTTTTGGCTAATATAATTTATATAACAAGAGAGAATTTGTTTTCTGTAATTTGAGGTTTATTAATTAATTACACTATTGGGCTTTGGTACTTGTCCTTTTAGTAAAAGTTGATTTATAAAATGGGGGGAAATACTGCGAAGATGTGCGGAAGAGCTTCGAGAAGAGGAAAAAGTGTTTCTAGAACTTACCTTAGAGCTTGGAGAAGAGGGGGAATGGTTTTAAGATAGATTTGTTGTGTAAGTTTTATCTACAGGGCGTTATTGCTTATAAAATTTTTGATTTTTTCAGGGTCTGTGACCGGACCTTTTAAAAAATCGGATTCGCCATAGTCGCCTGAGTAAACTTTAATTAGTATTCCATCATTCATTAACCAAATCATTGTTCTTCCATTGTAGGATTCTCTGACAAATGTTCCTTCTCTTTCTTTTTTGAATCCCATTTTTCTGATTACCTTTTCTGCCATTTCGTCGGGTGTTAGTTCCCTTTTTTTGAAAAGATTGGTTAGTAGTTTTATTATTTTCATTTTAGTTTTTCTGTTTTTGTTGTTTTAAAATATATAACAAAGGAACAGTTATGGCTTTTTTAAGACTTAACGGTTTGCGTGTATAAAACGTTGGGGGTTACGGAGCTGCGTCTGTATCCACCGTTTAAAAACACGATGCGTGACGAACTGTTGCTTATATGACTCTGCCCCAATATTTTATACACGTTGTTATAGGGCGTTTTTCCTGCCTTTTTTTATTTAAAAACCAAAGTACTTATATACTTATCTATATCTGAAAAAATGACAGTCAATCCTACTATATTTACAAATCCGTGTGTTATAATTGAATACCATAAGATTTTGTTGTTATATATGAATATTATACCAAAAAGTAAAGCAATCAATCCTGTGCTGATTACTCCACTCAATCCTTGATATAAATGACTGAATCCAAATATTGCGGAAGTAATAATAATGGCAAACCGATTACCTTCTTTTGCATTATTAAATATTTTTGATATGCGAGTAATTAAAAATCCACGAAACAAAATTTCTTCAATAAAACCACCAACTACCAAACCAATTAATAGCCATTGAAGGTAGTTGGGTAAATTTCCACGAATATTGTCGTAGCCAGTTAAATCAATTTTTGATGCAGTAAGTTTTTCAATAATTGGATTAAACAGTATTTGAAAACACAGTTCAATGGCTATTGCCAAAATCATACAAATGAAAATAGTTTTTATCCAATTTTTCGGTCTTGTGAATCCTATGGATTTAAATTTCTGCTTTCTTTCTTTTCCTATAAATAGATATAGAATTACAAAAGAAAATGCAATTAATACACCTAAAGGTGGTATTGCAACTATCACAAATAAACTTATGATTGCTATGGATAGCTCTAATTTGGTGATTCTGTTGAAAAAGTCCATAATCATTTTAATTTTAGTTAAATTCTGGTTGCTGGTCCTTAAAATGCCCTATAACGGTTTGCGGCTTGGCGTAGTGGCGGATTTTTAGCACAAAAGTTCAATCGAAGCACTGCACTTGAACCTACCACAAAACTGTCATACGAAGCACTGCACCGGCAATTAACTATACCGCTTGTTGGCAACTGGTGTTATTCATATTCGTCTGTTTGTCATTTATTTAGCTTTATTTTCTTGTCATTGTCAAACTGCACCAACCTATCCACGAAGCGCAAATTTATTTTGTTTTTTTGAGCGTGGGCAATCCTTAAACCGTCCTGAAAGGCGGTTACGTGGGCTGGCATTTGCAAGCTCTTTGACAAAGCTTTGGTTGGAGCGTTGGCTCGTGTGGCTTTGGCAATGTGCTTGCAAATTGGGCTGGCTTCCTGCAATCATCTTTAATTTCAATTCTATTTTTTCATAATCACCTAAATAAGCTGTCATTAAACTCTTCCAAAGTTTACCATGATTTGGAACATTAAAATGTAATAGTTCATGAACAATCACATATTCTCCCAATTCTTTGTCAATGTCGAGCAGTTCCTTATTGAAGTTTAAGTTTCCGTCTGTCGAGCATGATGCCCATTTGTTTGACATCGGTCGTAATGCCAATGACTTTACCTTAATTTTCATTTTGTCGGCATAGTCGTAAACTGTTGCTTTAAATTCCGCTTTATCTGTCCACTTTGCCATAACTACAATTTGAAAGCAATGAATAAATGGTTAAACAATTCGTCAATTAAATTGGCGGCTTTGTCAATGTCGTCTTCTTCTGCAAGCAAGGCGAAATAAATCGCTTGTCTAAGTTCTCTTAATTCTTTTTCGCTGGATTTCCAGTTCGGATGATTTACAAATTCGCCTTTTATCTGTTTGGTTATTTCTTCTGCATTGTTGATTTCGCTTTCAATCATTTTCTTGTAAATGAAGAAAGTCAAATCGTCAAACCCTTTTTCTGCCTGTTCTTTTCTACGTTTTACATCTTCTTCATAAAGTTTACGGATTTCTTCTAATGCCTCTTGTGTGCTTAGTTGTCTGCTTTCGTAATTCTCTTCAACTGCTTCTGCTCTTTCCTTAATGCCAATTAAAAATGGGTCATCTGAATTTTCATCCGCAATTTTTTCAATGCTCTTGATCAGATTAATGACTTTTGTATTGTCGTTGTCTTGGCTGTCTTTAATTTTTTGAATTGTCTTTTCGTTGATTTCAAAAAACTCATTGTTAAAGTTCGGTGCTGTGCCAGCGATTTTACTTTGCACTAATTCATTCGTCTTACGTTGGAACTCTCTGTCCACCAGAACCCGCTTTGCATAAGCATTGCGGACTACCTGATAAATAGCTGAAAGTGTTGCGTACGTGTCAATGTATGGACGCAGGAACTTGTCAGGTGAAATAATTTCGTACAACATTTCTACTTCCTTAAAGAGTTTAAAAAACTCCTTACGTTTAGATTTGTCACGGAAATAGGAAATTAAATTATCAGTGTCTTTGTCGTTGAACCCATGTTTAATCAATTCCAAATAAGGTGGCACATCATTCTCAATTTTTGATTGAAAAAGGTATTTCAATAACTGAATATCTTTTACAATGGCGTTGATTTCATCGCTGTCAAATGCCAATGCTTTTTCAAGGTTTTCAAAAATGCCTACAAAATCCAACACGAAACCATGAGGTTTTACCATTTCCAATTCTTCATTCTCATACGGTCGGTTTACTCTTGCAATAGCCTGTAAAAGTGTATGGTCCCGCATGGGCTTGTCCAGATACATGGCATATAAAATGGGGGCATCATAACCTGTCAGCAATTTTTCGGTTACAATTAAAATTTTCGGCAACTCATCAATTTTGGTAAATCTTCTCCTGATTTCTTTCTCGCTTCTGGCATCGAGATGATACGCCTTTAAATCTTCAGTGTCGTTATTGTTGCCTGTGTAAACAACTTCTGAATATTCGGGTGGCAAATATTTGTCCAGTGCCTTTTTATACATAGCACAGGCAGGACGGTCAACACCCACTAAAAATGCTTTGTAGCCTAATGGTTCAACATTTTCCTTGTAATGTTTGGCAACATATTCAGCCACTTTATCAACCCGTTCTTTTCCTTTTAAAAAGTTCTTGGTGTTTACGGCACGTTCCAGAATTTTATTCAATTCTTCAATGTCATTCACACCGTAGGCCTCTGCCAAATCCAAAAACTCCTTTTCCAGAATTTCTTTTGGCACTAACAATTCATTGGGAGCCATGCCGTAGAAAAGCGGAAGCGTTGTTCCATCTTCAATACTGTCGGCAATGGAATATTTGTGCAAATAACCCTGGTCATCATCGGTGCCAAAGGTTTTGAAGGTTCCCTTTCCATAAGCAGTTTTGTCAACCGGAGTTCCGGTAAAACCTATGAAGGTGGCATTAGGAACGGCTGCCATCAGAAAGTTTCCTAAATCTCCTCCGGTGGTGCGGTGGGCTTCGTCAATGAGCACATAAATGTTTTTACGCTCATTTACATTGGCCGGCATGTCTCTGAACTTGTGAACCATGCTCACTATAATGCCCCGGTAATCTCTTTTAAGCAGATTTTGCAAATCCTGAATACTTTCGGCTTGCTCAACATTGTTTATGCCCAATGATTGAAGGTTTTTCAGCATCTGATCTTCAAGTTCATTCCGGTCGATCATCAGCAGAATAGTCGGCTTTTCGGCTTGCGGGGCTTTAAACAGCAACTCGGCAGTTTTAATCATGGTGTAGGTTTTTCCGCTGCCTTGTGTATGCCAAACCAATCCTCTTGATTTTGTTGGGTCTAATGCTCTTCCTACAACTTTCTCAACGGCTGATTTTTGGTGCTGACGTAAAATGAATTTATTCAGTTCTTCATTTTGCTCGGCAAACAGAATAAACTTTTTTAGCAGGTCGAGAATATGCTGACGGTCGCAAAATGATTTTACTTTGGCTTCAAGGTTTCCTATTTCTTCGCTTTTCCAATTAAAAATATTTCTGCGAATGGTGTTCCAGGTTACGCCATAAGAAAAGCCTATACTTTCTGTTGCTGTGAACAACTGTTGCGGAACCATCAATTCAGGTGTTTCCCGGTGGTATCTTCTCAACTGGTCAACACCAATGGCTATGGCTTCATCTTTGGTAGCATTTTTACATTCAATCACCAATACTGGAATGCCGTTGATTAAAAACACGACATCTTCCCGATTGGCATATTGCCCGTTGAACAGGTAATATTCTTCCGTAACTTCAAAAATGTTGTTAGCAGGGTTTTCATAATCAATCAGCGTCAGGTTGAATTCACGGTTTTCTTCTTTGCTGAAAAATGTTTTTTCGCCTTGCAGGTAATGCAGAAAATCACGATTGCCGTAAATGGTAGGTAAGGGCAAATCGAGCAGACGCAACAAATCTGCTTTGCTGTCTTTAAATTTTGGATTGAACTCCTTTAATTTCTCAAAAAGTGTATCGGTGAAAAAACGACTTGCATTTTTGGCTTTCTCTCTTGGTGAAGCAGCCGAAGTATCAAAACCTCTGCGACTTTCTGCTTCGCCTTGCGAAACAATAGTCCAGCCAATTTCATTCGCATACTTGAGAATGCGGGATTGAACGCTTTTATGTTCGGTGGGTAAAGGCATTCGCACAAGTATTTTTGATTATTGAACTCCGTTTAATTTTTTCCATATCCTTTGGTATTCTCCAGCATTTAATTTTGAGTTGGCAGGAACAACTCCTTGCCATACATCATCTCCCTGATTTCTAAGCCATTCCTGAACCATCGAAATTTTTTTATTGTAAATCTCATCGCCCAATTTTTGCTTATAGACGCTTCCCAAATTGTTCGCTATGCTTCTGGGTACATTTGCTTTACGCATTAAAACGCCTTCATCGGTATTCACTCCATATAACAGATAAGCGGGAATATTCATCATTTTCTTTTTTTCTGTTTCCGATAAATCTTGCCAATCAATTCCACTGGTTGGCATTTTTTGTAAAGCTGCAATTCCCCAACTTGCCATGTTGGCGATTACTTTGTAAATAGCTTTTGTTGTTTTTTCAATGGCTCTCGTTCGGTTGTCTTCATTAGGAAATATGGTCCGTGAAATTTGAGAAATATTATTACCATTAACCCATTGAATAATTAAGCGGGATATGCTTTGCTGGTCTAATACATGTTCACCAACTTTTACTTCTTCCAGTGATTTTCTGATTTCATAAGTTTTAAGCATTATGCCAACCAGTTTTTTCATGGTATGATTTTGCTCTGAAAACAATTGATTTTTATTCCAGTCACCGGGTGAAATGTTTGACTGAGATAACCTAGCTATCATTTGTCGGACAGAAACGCTTGAAAAACCGGTAGAATCAGCCCTGCGGGCATCTTCTAAAGAAAGATTTTGTGCGTATTCTCTTAATTTGTTAATCAGAAATCTCTTTTTACTTTCTTCAATTTGTCTGAAGCCCAAAGTCGCTTGGAGTTTTTCTTCCAGATGATTTAAGAACTGATTTAAGTCGTTTATTTGTAATCGCAAGTGGGAAATATATTGCAGAATAGCTGACCAGCGTTCATCCTTGAAAAGCCATCTTGCAAAATCCTCTTGTTGGTTATCCATAGCTATTGCGACCGCACTTTCCAATTGGGAAAGTAAATCCCGAGAAGCTTTACTAACATAATTGATTATCTTCTGTAAATCCTCATCGTTCTTTGAAATTATTCCAACCCAACCTAAGGATTGTTGGCCAACCCTTCCAACACGTCCGGCAAGGTTCCAGAAATCAATGGTGGGCATCGGCCCGCTGAATGGATAATCGTATGAACCCATAACCACAGCCGAAACAGGGGAATTGATACCCTGGGCAATGGTGGTAGTAGCCACCAATGCCTGCAATTTACCCTGGACCATTAAGAGTTCAATAAGTTGCCTGATATCATCCGGTATGGCAGAGCTGTGAACGGCAATGTGTTTATCTAAATAATTGACTAATGGAAAATCATCTCCTAATTCGGTTTGAACGAATTTTTTCAGCAGTTCTATATCATCATCTGGCTCAAAGTTTACAGAACATTTTTCGGTTAAGTATTGTGCAATGGTATAAGTTTCATCAATACCTGCAGCCAGAATGATGATGGGTGAATTCACATTCAAAATTTCACTACCAACAAAACTTGCCAACTTAACTTTTGACTGTTTGATTTGCGATAAGTTGCTATCGGAATGCTCTACTTTAATCAATGGAATATTTTCACCAATCTGATAAGTGCCTTTGGCAGTGTTTAGGGTTTGGATATACACATCAAAGCTTCTACCTCTTCCTTGTGCTACTATGGCACCCACAACTCTTTCATTGGGTTGCCACCAATCAAACTGGATGTTGATGGTTTTTCCTCTTTCTCCGCCCAGCCATTCAGCTATTTGTCGGGCGTTTGGAATATCGGGGGTAAGCAGCAGGAAGTTGGCTTCACGGCAATCGTTTTTAATGGTAGCTAAGAGTAATTCAAGGTTTAAGCCGCGTTGTTTTTCTTCAATATTATGGGCTTCGTCCACTACGGTAAGTACAAGCGGCCTGCGCTCCGTAGTGCCTAGTCCCTGACGGATGAGTAGATTCAGCTTTTCGTAGGTGGTAACAAGAACATCAAAATCTGTATTGTCTCCACTGTTTTCAACAAGATAGGACTCAAATCCGTCTATTTCAGCTACGCCACTAGCTTTCTCTATTCCTAAACCTATCTTGCCTAAATCCTGCTGTAACCTAATGTAGGTTTGATTAACCAATGTTTTCGTTGGTACCACATAAGCCACCCATCCACCACGCTCACGGAATTCATTCAGGGCTTGTAAAATTTTATATTCAGCTATAAGGGTTTTCCCGCTGGAAGTTGGCAAACTCACAACAACAGAGCGATGAGCAGGATTTAACAGTTCGCCCTTTAATATAGCTTCCTTTTGCGGGTACAATAGTTCAAACACCGCATTTTCTTCTCGTTTGGCAACAAATTGGTTAAACTCACTTACCCAGTGATTGATGCCCGTGAGTGTGTACCAAATGGTGTTTCTGCAAAGTTTAATGGAAAAGGCTTCTACATATTGATACAACAGTTCCAGCATTATATTACCGGCTGCACCGGCAAACTCGCGGGCAACTTTCAGATTGTATTTTATTTTATTTTCAACATCATATTGAGCGTTTTCAATTCTTCCCTCTAAAATATATTGCCCTATAATTTCGGTGCTTTTGGCAAAGTGATACAGCGAAACTACTTCAGCAGCGCCATAGGGTTGTCCTTCTTCTTTTACCTGACTTAAAAACCGTTCTTCAAACTGTTGTTGTTCTTTTCTGAGTTGGTTAATTGCATTAATGGATTGTGAGATGTCAGTCCATGACTTTTTGATAACCAATGAAACTATCACCTGAAAACATTTTCTGAGCAGGCGGCTATTCCATTTTTCAGGGATTTGTAAATTATCAATAGCATTTTTTTGAGTGATTAAAAAATCTTTGACTAAATGCGCATGTTCGCCCAGATAGCCCAGCGAAATCACTTTGACGATTTCATAAATATCTTCATCGCTTTTGCACTCGCAAGATAGAAGGGAAGCAATATCAAAATAAACCGAGCAAAGCGCTTTGAAGTTTTCATCATCCTGGTTATTCCACAATTCCAAAATTTTCAGCTCACAAAGTTCTTTGGTCTTAGCGAGTTGATTTAGTTCAGATTCCGGAAATAGAAGCAATGAAAACCTTTTAGCCAGCTTGCCTTTTTGAATAAGCTGCCCGATGTCCTGAAGCATTTCAGGAAAAGCATCACTTAATAGCTTATATTTTTCAGTTGCTTTCATTGCCTTCACTATTCAAAACGTTTAGCCACTTTTCTTTTGCTATAGACACGTAAATGACTAATAGTTTCAATCCAATCGGTTCCAGAATTTTTTCCTTTAACCTTTCGTAAGAAGTCGTTATGTCATTTTCATTTACTTCGATGTCTCTCACTAAAACGCCATACAAAATGTATTTGCCTGCATTTTGATGATAATAAGTTTTGATAGCTTTATCAAAATCTGCTTTAAAATCTTCATTACCGACCTGCGGAATTTTGTTTTGAATATAACTGATAAGAATACGCCGCTTTTTCGGGTCTTGATATAAATCCTTCAATTGCTGTTCAATTCCTGTGGGATTTGTCATCACCTGTGGCGGTGATTGGGCTTCTGAAGAAGTTTTTACCTCGCCAAATAAAAACAGCACATCATTCTCTATTTCAATAAACCCAACTAAATCGGCACCTGTTTTATTGCCTTTCGGATTGCGGGCATCGCGGAGTTCGTTCCAGTAAAAACGGCAACGGAAATGCTCCTGCAAAACCACCTCAGCCAAGGCTTCGCCAACCCTGAAAGTTTGCACATCCACGCTTTCATCTTGCCATGCCTGAATATCTTGTAAAAGTGTTTGCGACTGTTGAAAACCGGTATCCTGTTGAATCGTTTCCAGAATGTTAAGCATTTCCAGCCTTTGGGGTCTATCTACAAGAACACCTTTTACCTTGCCGGAAAGCAAAGCATTGGTTTCGGCTTCTTCAAACGAAACTCCATCGTAACCACGAGAAGCTGAGCCAATATGTTTATAAACCACATTCATAGTTACATACTTGTACTGATTTCTTCTACTTCGGTATTCAATGCTTCAAACTCTATCTCATGCACCCTTCTTTCGCCTGTCATCAATTCATGCAGCAGGGTTTTGAAAAGGTCAGTCAAGCTTGCTTTCTTCCTTTTGTGATGGTTTACTTTACCTTCAATTTGAGTGATGATTTTGGCAATGGCTATTTGTTCCTTAATTGATGGAACTGGTATTTTTAATGATGAAATCTCATTGCGGTTGTAGTTAGATTGATTAACTGCTCGTCTTGCAAGTTTGATAAATAAACCTTCTTCACGATAGTGATTCATCAGATATTTCATGAAATAGTTATGTGACTTTTTTTCTCCACATTTAATTCTCAAAATAAAAGACGCAAAAATGTGGGGTTCTGATTGTTCATGGTATATCGTTGATTTACCAATTAATTCAGCACTGTTTCGCCAATTGAAAAGTAAATCACCTTCATTTAGCTTGAGCCTATCAATGATTCGTTGTGGAACTTCTATTGTTCTTATTTGGTCGTATAGCAAGTCACCATCTCTATTTATATCGGCAGTGCTTACAATCTTAACTCCATTTTTTGGAGGTGTTTTCGGAATTGCTTGTGATACACCATAATCAATATATTCAACAGCATCAATTAATGATTTAACCTCCCAGCTCTCCGGCACCAATCCAATTTCGGTTTGTTTTTGTTTTTCGCCTTTGGTGCCTTCGGTAAAGAGTTTTTGCATCAGGGCTTTTTTGAGTTCGGTGGTGGTTTTAATGAGTTTGTTCTGCTGCTCTATAGCTTTTTGCACCGTGCTTAATACATAAGCGATTTTGCGTTGCTCGGTGAGGGGGGGAGCCTGAAGTTTAATTTTTTGAAAATTACCCTTATTAAGAATTGGCAATGTGGTTTTTACTGCTGATTTTTCTAAAACCGGTTTATTATGAATTAGTAAGTAGTAAATAAAATCAGGCAAAAATTTATCATTACAAACAATGGCATTTATTTGTTGATTAAAAGCAGAGACTTCATCACTTGTCATTCCGATTTTACCAATATTCCCAATACAACCGATAAGGATTGAATTCCTTGGTAAAGTCCTACTTACTCTTAGTCCTTCATCAGTAAGAAATTTATGTGCAGTTGTGACATACTTTCCATTATTTAAATCAGCTGGAGAAATGAATTTATGGTTACCGCCATAATATTCTGATTTACTTGTGCTTGGTGTTGTCCCAGTTATTATAGAACCAAAGTCTTCAATATAATATTCTTTCCAATCGTTCATTATATCCCCAACTTTTGAAAAATGGTTTTCAATTCGGAGTCAATGGCTGCGGCTTCTTCTTCCAGCGTTTTCAGTTCTTCCACCAGTTCGCCAATGGGGCGATAGGTTTCGGCATCGGTTATTTGTATGTATCGGCTGGGGCTTATATTGTAATCGTTTTTTACAATTTCCTCCCTGCGTACCAGTCGGGCAAACTTTTCTTCTTCTTTAAATGACTTGTAGTAGTCGGCAATTTTGTCAATGCTTGCCGGTGGTATGTAATTTTTCGGATCGCCTTTTTCAAATTCTTTGCCTGCATGCAGCAAATAAATTGTGTCTTTGTGCTTTTTTGCTTTGTTTAAAAAGATAATAATACCCGGTGCAGAAGTATTGTAAAACAGGTTTTCGGGCAAATAAATAACGCCTTCAATCAGGTCATTGTCCACAAACCACTTTCGGCAATCTTTTTCTTTGTTGCTGCCCTGGTTTCCGCTGCCACGGCTGGCGGCTCCGGTGTCTAAAATTACGGCTGCTTTTCCGCCATCGTTCATGCTGCTGTATATATGCTGCATCCAGCCCCAGTCAATTTTTCCGCCACAGCTTCCTGCCGGAAAGCGTTCCATTTCATCGTTAATAAAAAAATCATCGGTTATGTAAGGCAAACTATCTCTGCCCTGGTTCCACATGGGGTTAGCTACAATGCGGTCGAAGGTTCGGAGTTTGTTCTTGTTACGGAACTTGGGGTTTTTCAGCGTGTCGCCAATTTCAATTTCGCCTTCCATGTCGTGTATCACCATGTTCATTTTGCTCATGGCCCAGGTGGCGGGTGTAAATTCCTGTCCGTAAAGTTTTAGCGGTGCATACTTGTCTTTGCTTTTGAGTTTCATTTTTTCTTCCAGCACCAACTCACACTTAATGAGCAAACCACCGCTACCGCAAGTAGGATCGTAAATTTCCATGCCCGGCTCGGGATCCATAATTTTCGCCATGATAAAACCCACTTCGGCAGGCGTATAAAACTCTCCGGCACTTTGTCCGCTGCCTTCGGCAAACTTGCGTATCAGGTATTCATAGCTTCTTCCAATAATATCGGGTTCAACATCTTTGAAACCCAAACGCTTTTCGGCAATCTTTTCAATGAGTTTGCTCAGTCGGTCATCATCAATATCACGCTGTCCGTGAGTGGTAGCGTTAAAATCAATGCGGTCAATAATTCCTTGCAGGCTGGTGTTCTCTTTTGCCACCAAACGCAAAATGTCGGTAAGTTGCTGACCTATTTTATCACTCAATATTCTGATGACATCCCAAGTGGTTTCCTTCTCTGGGTCTTTGGGTCGGATAGGCATATAAAACCGCACCAGCGATTTGTCCCTTTCCACCAATTGCAGGGCTTTGGTTCTTGTTTTGACTTTTTCGGCAATACGGTCTATTTCATCATCAAACACATCGCACAGTCGTTTTACGAATATGAGAGGCAAAATATAGTCCTTGTATTTTGCTGCATCGGTAGCCCCTCTAATGCTGCAAGCAGCATCCCAAATCCATGCTTCCATGGATTTTACTTTCTCTCCGTTTCCGTTTTGTTTGGCCATTTATGGATTGTAAACTTTAAATTTATAATTCGTTTTTATGTCGGTAAAGATACTTTTAATATAACCGAAATCGTCATTTGTGCGTGGGCAAAAAATGGCTCTTTTGGTTTTGCGAAGTGTCGGCTTTGTGTGTCGGGGCAAAGCCAAATGTGCCACTTGTGGGCTGGCTAAAATTGTTTTAAAAAATGTGCGGTGGAAAAAAAATAAAAAACATAGGGGAGGCAATGAGTGTCGGCTTACTCGTTGTCCGTTTGTTGTATTGTTTCTATGTCTTTGGTCACCTGTCAAAATGGTTTACTTTTTCTGTTTTTCTGTCCGTTATTTTCTGTCGGGTGGTTGTCTTTTACGCTTGCACACAACGGTTCTCAGCTATACGCAGGCAGGGATTTTAACCACTGAACTTCCTACGAAGAACCGCACTCCAAATTTATCACTTTCCTGTCCTACGAAGCACGAAACCCCTGCTTGCGTATAGGTGATGTTAGCGGTTCGCCCTTCTTGTCTGTATGTAGTTTGTCCGTTCATTTGGTCTGTCGTGGTGCGTTTGCTTGGTGTTTCTTTTGCATTTTTTGATTGGCTATGTGCGATTGGCAAAAATGCAAATGTGCACCTATGCGTTGGTTATTTAATTACAAAGTTTAGAACAATTCCGATAATGATTATTCCAATTGCTACAAATAGTAAGGTTTTCAAAGTTGTGATTTCCTTGCCTTGTTTTTCTAATCGTTCATTTGTTTGATTTAACTGTTTTTCAAATAATACATTTAAATTGTCAAAAGCTGTTTTAGATTGTTTTGTCTGCTCTTCAAAACCGTTTGATATAGTTGACTTTAAGTTACTACTTGATTCCGTTAGTTTCTCGGATAATGTATTTATTTTGTTGTCGTTATTTTGTATTATTTGCTCTTTAGCTGTACTGGTTTTGTCAATCACAGCGTTTTGAGATTCGTTTAATTTTATTTCTAAAGCCTGTTTTGCACTCGTAATAGACTCAATGATTAGTTGAGATTTTGAAGAAAGGGCATCAAGTTTTGTTGGAAAATCAATTGCTGTTAGTGTTTCAATCAGAGAATTACTTGCCTCTACAACGCTTCTGTAATGTTCTAAAAGCCTGTTGATTGCTTCAATCTTTTCATTATTCGATGATTCTACTTTTTGAGCAACAGTTTCAAACTTTTCTATTCCTTTTCCTATAGTTTCTCCTAATTTGTCAACGACCTTTTGAATTGACTTTGTATTTTCTTCTTGAGTTTTGGAAAGAAATGTCGTTAGTTCATTTTTTAAGTCATTTACACGACTTTCATAATCGGATTTTACACTCTGAAGATGTTCTACATATTTACGTTGGACTTCAGAAATACCTTCGGTAATTTCGAGAGATTTTTCTCGAAAAAAATCAACTTGTTCTTTTGCTGATGATAGATCTTCAAGGTTTTTTTGCAGTTCAAAAAGAACAGAATGTGTATTGTTATTGCTCATATTCCATTAAATATTTTTCGTTAAATTTCTTTAGCCAATCGTTGTGGAACTCCAAATATAATTCTTCGATTATTACATCAAGTATTTTGGCAACTTCCTTACTATCATTGGCATTTTTGATTATTTCTGTTTTGTACAGTTCTATATTTTTAGACAATTCTTTAAAACTGAGATTAGGGTCTTTATCCCTAAAAAGTTTAAAACCTAAAGTCAAACTTTCCTTGGCTTCGTTTATTAAATTAGGATTTTTGTTCAATCCAATTACAAAAAGTGAAAATGATTTAAGCAAATGTAATGCACCATTATCTAAATTATCTCTTAAAAGTAAAAGTGTCGCTCCTCGTAAATGTTTTGAATTATCAATTTGAGAACCGCTTCTATCTTCATTTACCGCTTCTATATATTTCCAAACTATCTTAAAATTGAAATCTTTTTCGGAAACATCAGTTAACAAAGAAGCGGAAACTTCTTTTCCATTTGTCCGGCTATTGTATGAATAATTTTGACGAGCGTATTTTGAGTTGAAGTACAAATAAATAAATTCTTTGAGTTCTTCATTTCCATTATCTCTCAAACCATACTCACAAGCCAAAATCATATCGTCAATCGAACGCATTCTTTTCTTTGCAATCTCTTCATAGACAAAATTTGTTAGGAAGGACAAACATTTTTGTAATACAGTGTTTCCTTTTGCTTGGTCAACTTCTTTTATCGCACTTTGAACACGATTTGAAGAATAATATTTGAGCATAAACTTCGCTAACGCCTCTTTGTATTCATCATCAGTTTTCTTTTTTACTTTTATCGTGTAACAGTTTCTATTATAATCAACCGTGTAATCATCTATAATTCCGATTGATGAAAGACGAAAAATAGCTTTATCCGTATCAGGTTTTTTCCTTGGACTATAATAAAGCTGTTTTAGAGCTTCCAAATCATTTTCGTCTGTATCAATTTCAATCTTAAGTTTTTCTTTTACGTTTTCCAGGTAGTTTTCAAATGTTCCCTCAATCGAATTAAAAATAACTTCATCACTTGCATTTTCCGTGATTATCTTTTTAAAAAGTTCTTTAAATTCTTTGTGGAAAATATTTTTATCAGCATATTTATTAGCAAATGGAATAATTATTTCAGGATTTACTTCTTGACCAAAATCTTGTATTTCGTTCAGTCGTTTTTCAATACCAATTTCTGAAACTTCATTTTCTCTTGTTTCTAACCATTTTTTTAACAGCTCAACATTATTAAACTCAAGGTACTTGTCCTTAATTTTGTCAATAACGACATTTATAATCTGATTGGAATATTCCCGACTGCAAACAATATTATGAAAACTACGATTGAGATTAGCTAAATTAATTCCACCAACCTTACCGTCATTATTGAAAATATTTAACCAATTATGGAGAATACTTAAACGAAGTCCTTCTTCTCCTGTATCTTCATCTAATTCTTCCGACAACTCCCATAGCTTATTCGTATTCGGTAAAAGTATTTCCTCTAAAAGCTCATTGATGACAACTAATTCTTTTTCTTGTCCTTTGAACGAATTGTTATGAAAGAATAATAAATTGTCTTTATCTGTAAAAATCTCTCCTAAATTATCAAGGATTTTTTTCTCGTTTTGGATGAGTTCTTCGTTTCCGATAGTTTTTAAGATTTCGGAAATTTCTTCTTTATAGAATTTTTGGTTTTTAAATTTCTTTAAAAGTTTTAAAGCTTCTTCGCTTATTTCAGATTCTAAAGATTCATAAAACTTCTGATTGAAAATGGCTACTTTCTGCTCGTTGAAAAGTATTGTGGAAAGTGCCATTTTTCTGTCACGTCCAGCTCTTCCTGCTTCCTGAACAAAACTTTCAATAGAGGCAGGAATATTTACGTGAACCGTAAAACGAACATTTGGTTTGTCAATCCCCATTCCAAATGCTTTGGTTGCAACCATTATGTTTTGCTCGTTGTCAATAAATTTTCTTTGATTGTCAAACGATTCTGTTTCTATTTCTTTTCCAACTTTTTCATCTTCGTCAGAGCTTCCCATAAAAACGCCTACTTCATATTTTTCTGTTCTAAATAGAGCATCCGCTACAGCTTTGCGTTTGTGAAGTGGTAATCTTACTCTATTTCCATTTTCATCATATATAGGTTCTCCCCAACGATGAATAATATTGCCGTCTTCATCATAGACGTCATTATCGTATCTGTCAAATTTGAATTTGTCGGTTACTCCAAATAAATGCGTTCTGTGTGGACAAAACACAATACCACCGTTTTTGTATATGGATTTGTTGTTATGCTCGCTTAAGCTGTAGAAAGAAGTTGTGTCAAAAGATTCTATCTTGATGTTTGGCAAATTTCCGTCAATAGAAAACTTTTCTTTTGTCCATTCTAATATTGAATTTGTTTGTTCATTCAATGTTAAAAGTCTGTCGGGAATTAACTCTACTACTTTTGTTAATTCGGATTGCTTTTGTAAAGCGGTCTGTTGTTTTACATCTCCTTTAATTGGATAAACTTTAATTTCTTTTCCGTCTTCTAATTTGATTATCTTTTCTTCTCTTTCAAAATCAACGGCTGTATTAACTATTTGATATTGTAATTCTGTTCTGTTCGAGTTTTCAAATCGTACTATTGCATCTGTATCAATATTGGTTAATCCATTTCCGGACAATTCTCTTTCTACGTCAGAAAGAACATCGAATGAAGCGGTTGCGGTAAGTCCGAAAATCGGGATAGGTTGTTTGTTTTTGGTTTTGCAATGTTCGATAGCATTTCTTCCCAAACTCAAATAGGAAGTTCTGAAATCGTGTCCCCATTCTGAAACACAATGTACTTCATCAATCACACAATAGCTGAAATACACATTGTTTTTGTGCATTTCCTCTAGAGAAAGCCTAAAATCTTCTATTTGCAGACGTTCTGGTGAAACGAATGTAAATAATACTTTACTCTCTGTAACTTGGTTGATCGCAATTGT
Organism: uncultured Ignavibacteriaceae bacterium; assembly: GCA_964596145.1. GTDB lineage: Bacteria > Bacteroidota > Ignavibacteria > Ignavibacteriales > Ignavibacteriaceae > CAZHVS01. The sequence goes on along the minus strand of CAZQSR010000010.1, from coordinate 2,590 downwards.
TTTTTCTTCACGAGTTAGTTTTGAGTTGATAAAATTACAACTATCAATTCCGTTTTTTACAAGATTATCATATTGGTCTTGCATAAGTGATTTAATCGGGTCGATAACCATTGTAACTCCTGCTTGTAGCAAGGAAGCGATTTGATAAGTTAGCGACTTTCCTCCACCTGTTGGTAATAATCCGATAACACTTTTTCCTTGCAATGCCCGATTTAAAATAGGTAATTGTCCTTCTCTAAAACTTTCTTTTCTAAAGATGTTTTGTAGAAAATAAGTTAGACTTTCTTTTGCGTGTGGAATATCTTCGTAAGTTTCATTTTCTAATTTTTTAGTGATTGGTTGGTAATCAATCAAACCAGAAGTATAAATTTTTCTTTCAGAATTTACATAATGAGAAGAACGAATAATGGCTTTGTTTTTTCCTTTAAATGAAATTTCATTTTTTACAATTCCTTGTCGTTGAAGAATTGCAATATCAATGATTAAATCAAATTCTCGCTCACTTTGAAATTTGCTTATAAGTTCAGGTTTTGTGTCGTGAAGTTTTGACTTTACAAATTCTTCTGTACTCAAAACCTGCAAATTAACTTTTGGAAAGGATTGTTTTTTTCCTGCAAGATTAAAAAGATGTTGGAAATGTTGTTTTAAATCTTCAATTGCCAAAGCAACACAAGGAACATCTCTTTCTATCGCTAAAATGTTCCACTCTTTAGCTTTCAATTCAAGATTGTTTGAAAGTATAAATTCAATAATCGTTTTTTGAACTCTTGCAATTGCAAAAGGCGATAAGGTTAGTTGAAGAATATCCAGCCAGTTATCAGATAAATCTTTCTCATAATTGCTTTGTAAAATACTCAATGAAGCAGAAGATTCTACAAGAGTTTTAAAATTCCTAACATCTTCATTTTTTTTAATCCTCTTTACTTCCCATTTATTTCCATTTACGCAATTATCTCTCCATTTGTCAAGTAGTTTTTGTGCTTCCGAACTATGCCATTTTTCGCCATCTATTTCTACAATAAGCCCACGATTGTAATACCTTCTTTTTTTCTCTCCAAAAATGGTTGTGTCCTCATATTGTTGGTATGGGAATTCAATAGAAAAATCTACTTGCTGAGAATTTACACTTGGTGCCACCTCGGGTTTGACAATTGTAGATAATTTCCGTTGTGGCTCTAAAATTTGAGATAGAAAACCAATTTCATTTTCAATCAAATACTTGGTTAAGAAATCTCTTTCAAAATCACTGCCCAATTGTCCTGCATAATTATCGCTTTTGATTACCAGTCTTGGGTCAACGATATGAAGTGCTGAAAAAATATTGTTTTTCTCTTCTTCGTTTAGTTTTGATTCATATTTTATATTACCTAACTGTTTCGTGAAATCAGAATTGTCAATTTGAAATTTTTGAAATGCTTCTAAAAATTTGTTTTCTATAAAAATACTCGGTCGAGTAGGAATGCCACGAACTATTAGGTTGTGAATTACAGAAACAAAACTGTCAGATGAATTTGAAGAAAGGTTACAATTTGTTTCAAGGTTGAAACAAGACAAATGTTTTAGAAGTCCTTTGATTTCTTTCGATTTGTTATCAAGGTTCTTCAGTGTTTCATTGATTCCATCGAGTAAATATCCTGCTTGAAATTGAGTTTGGTTCATAGTCAAATTCGTATTCTCATTGTGCGGTTGGGGCAAAAGCAAATGTGGTGCAACTGTGCGTTGGTTTGTGGGTGGCGTTGCACCTCTTTTGATTTTGCCGAAGCGTTGGCTTGTTGTCCTTTCATTTGTCTGTCTGTTTAATGTTTGCAGGGTCGTCAATAGGGTGACCGCTAACGTTTTGCGGCTTGGCGTAGTGGCGGATTTTTTAGCACAAAAGTTCAATCGAAGAACTGCACTTGAACCTACCACAAAACTGTCATACGAAGCACTGAACCCGCCATTACGCCAAACCGCTGTTAGCCGTTCGCCCTTCATTCTGTCAACCAATTTAGTGCTTCTTCAGTAATGCCATTATACCAATCTACTTCATTGTCTGTCGAGTTTGCTATTTCATTTGAACGCTCAAAAAATCGTTGAACGTGTCTTGGTTCGGGAACATAGCTTGCGTTATGAGAGTCTTGAACCATTTTAATAAAAACACTCAAAGGCAATGGAACTATTGTCGAAGTCCCACCATAATATTGAATGTTCATTTTGTGTAGTGCATAAAAATGGGCTTTACAAGCGTCATTTATATTTGGTGCAATAAACAAGCAGTAAGCAGGTTTTTCAGTTTCACGCTTATATTTTGCAAGGTGTCTTGTTACTGGTTCTCCCTCTGTCTCATATTGTCTTTGTCCGCCCTGCATAGTTACTTCTACTGTTAAACCGAAGTCGCCATAATCGCAAACAATGTCAGCCATATTGCCCTGTGCTGTTGACATTGGATTTCCAAAGTCATCAAATTTTAAATTGGCCTTAATTTCTCCACCATCCAACATTGTCATTGCTCGCCAAGTGTTCCACTCCAACATAAGTGGCGTGTCGTAAAGTGAATTATCAAGTATTTGGTCGAATGTCGTGGAAATATCTTCAAACAGTCGGTAGTCTT
>CAZQSR010000009.1:15091-32947 GCA_964596145.1 uncultured Ignavibacteriaceae bacterium | reverse complement strand
CGTGAACTATAAGCGTCAACCCATTTTTCAAAACAAACTTTTGATAAGGAATTGAAATATCGTTTATGTTCTGAGGATTGGAACTACTAATGGCTATAGTTAAAAGAACAAATAAAGCACAAAGATTTTTAATCTTCATATTTTCTCCATTTAGTAATAAAATTAAAAGTTATTTGTAAAATTAAATAAATAGAGACTGTCTTCATATCCTGGAGGTAAACATTTTTGTCAGACAGTCTCAGGTTTATCCTTTTTCGGAAGTAAAATTATTCTTCAAAATGTATTTATTAAAAGTTATTTATCTTAGCGGCAAAAATGTTGTTTAAGTGGTCAATTTTTTTAGGCTTATTCATGCTAAATTTGATAAAAAATTTTTTATTTAATTATGAGCAATTATAAAGATAATGAAATTGTACTTTTATAAAGAGAAATATCCTTCATTCTGGATTGTAAACATATCAGGATGGGTATTTTATTTCCTTTTCGATACTTTCTTTCTCAGCGGCAGTTTTATTTTCAAGAGAGCTTCATACTTTATTGAAAATACTATCTTAATAATTATCGGATTTTTAATTTCGTGCGGATTAAGATTTTTATTTAAGAAATATCAATATCATTCAAAACCTTTATTAAAAGTGCTTGGCTATGTTCTTTTAGCTTCAATTATTGGTTCGGTGTTATGGTACATTTGTATACTGTTGTCTGTATTCATTTTTAGACCAGAAGAGATTAAATCTTTACAAAGAATTTTTACTATAGAATATACTGCGTGGAGATTATCCGGCATTGTACCTACAATAACCTCTTGGAGTCTGATTTACTTTGGTGTAAAATTCTGGTTCGATTGGTCGTCTGAAAAAGAAAGAGCTGAAAAAGCTGACCTTCTTGCTCAATCAGCACAATTACAAATGCTGCGTTATCAGGTTAATCCACATTTTCTATTTAATTCATTTAGCTCTTTAAGAGCTTTGATAAGAACTGATAAAGAAAAAGCAGAAGAAATGGTTACAAAACTTTCTGAGTTCTATCGTTACTCGCTTGCTACAAAAAACTTTAAGGAAGTTTCTTTGATGGAAGAGATAGAAGCCATTAGTTACTACTTTGATATTGAGAAAATCCGTTTTGGTGATAAAATAAATTTTGATATTAATATTGATCCACTTGCAGAAGAATATCCTATTCCAAGTTTTATTATTCATCCCCTTATTGAAAATGCAATTAAGTACGGAATGAAAACAAGTGAGCTGCCTTTAAGAATAAAAATTGAAGCCGATGTAGAGGACGGAAAATTAAAAATTTGTCTTTCGAATAGCGGGAAATGGATACCTTCTGATAAAGAAAATACTTCACACGGTACAGGTACGGGATTGGATAATATTCGCAGAAGACTTGAATATTCGCATCCTAATAACCATAAATTTGAAATAATTGAAGAAGATGGAATGGTAAAAGTTAAAATGGAAATAAAAAGAGAATTTAAATGAACGGAAATAAAAAAGTTATAATTGTTGACGATGAACAACTTGCAAGAGAAGATCTTAAAGCTGTTTTGAAAAATTTTCCTGAACTGGAAATTGTAGCAGAAGCAGATAATCCAAATGATGCAAAAAAACAAATTGATTTAATGCATCCGGACATTATTTTCCTGGATATTCAAATGCCAGGGAAATCCGGATTTGACTTATTGCAGGAGATTCATACAGATGCTAAAATAATTTTTGTAACTGCTTATGATGAATTTGCATTGAGAGCTTTTGAAGTGAACGCTCAGGATTATTTATTAAAACCAGTTAACCGCGAGCGACTTGCCTTGGCAATAGAACATCTTCAAAAAAACAAAGAAGAAAAGATTGAAGATATGCGCAAATTTGAAGATGACGACAATATCTTCTTAATGGTGAATAACACTTATCATTTTGTCAAAGTCCGTTCGTTGGTAAAAATTATTTCTGCAGGAAATTATTCTGAGATATATTCAACTTCAAAACTTAAAGGATTAGTACTGAAATCCATGCGGGAGTGGGAAGCAAGATTACCATCAAATATTTTTGTCCGAATACATAGAAATGCAATTATTAATCTTGATTACCTAGATCACATTGAAGAATGGTTTAATTACTCTTACCAGGTTTATCTTCAGGGAATTGAAAAACCACTTGTTATGAGCAGGCGTTATGCAGCTAAGTTAAAAGAAAGAATGGGATAAACTTAAATAAAATGCAAAACTCTTTCTAGGAAAATTAATCTAAAATTTATGAAGACAATTCGATTAGTTTAGAGTTTATTCAGAATTTTTACTTGGAAGAATAATTGAAACAGTTGTTCCTTTATTAATTTCACTTGTTATTTCTAATTCACCACCATTAGTTTCAACCAGTTCTTTGCAAATCATCAAGCCAAGACCGGTTCCACTTTCATTTTCTGTCCCTTTAGTACTTTGAAGAAATTCATTATTTAAAATTGATTTCACCTTTTCACCACTCATTCCAATTCCTGTATCCGTTATAGAATACTTAACTGCACCATTAATTTGTGAGGCTTCAATAGATATCTTTCCATCTTTAGGTGTAAATTTAATTGCATTAGTAAGTATATTTTCTATTGCCGATAAAAGCATATTATAATCTGCTTCTGCAAATAATTCTTCACCAATATTATTTAATATATTAATATTTTTTACTAACACATTGGAAGAAAGCAGTGAGATAGAATGTTTTGTAATTTCATTAAGATTAATTTTTCCGGGTTTATATTCCAATTTCCCATTATGAATTCGGGACCATTGTAATAGATTTTCAAGAAGCATAAACACTTTTTTTGCCGAACTATCTATTTTGTTTACCACTTCAAATATCTCTGCTTTTGATAATGAATCGATATCTTCCTTTAAAATATCTATAAATCCCAACAATCCATGGAATGGTCCTCGCAGATCATGAGAGATAATTGAAAACATTTTATCTTTATGATTGTTAATCTCTTTTAATTGTTCATTTATGGCTTTTATCTTTTCTTCTGATTGATATCTGAAGAGACCTACTTCAATATTTATTTGTAATTCCCTATCTTCATATGGTTTTATCAAAAATCCAAATGGCTCAGTAATTTTAGCTCTTTTAAGTGTGGCATCATCTGAATATGCAGTTAAAAAGATTACTGGAATATTTTGATGAAGTTTAATTTTACCTGCAGCTTCAATCCCATCCATCTCACCTTGCAACTTTATATCCATTAATATCAAATCAGGTTTTAGCTCAACTGCTTTAGCAATTGCTGCCTTTCCTGAGGAGGCTACTCCCACAACCTGATAACCTAATGAAGATAACCTGTATTTTAAGTCTTCAGCGACTAATAATTCATCTTCAACAACCAGAATTTTTGTTTTTTTCATATTCAACTAATTCATATTATTATTAAATATAATATTTATTGCTGTTCCGTTGTTACTAACTATTTCCATCTGTCCATTTAATTGTTCGGTTAAAATTCTAACTAATCTTAATCCAAGCGTTTTTACAGATAGTAATTCAACTTCAGGCGAAATCCCACTCCCATTGTCTATAATACTCAGAATGCAGGACTTTTCACATTTAAATTTAATAAGAATTTCTCCTATTTCCTTATCAACAAAAGCATATTTTAATGAATTAGTAACCAATTCATTCACAATCAAACCGCAAAGAGTAACCTGATCAATTTTGATATAATTTTCATCTACATCAAGTTTGATCTGCACTTTATTACCAACATTGTACGATGCGACTATTGAATTTACTAATGCACGGATGTAGGTTGCAAAGTTAATCATTTCAACATGTTCAGTTTTATAGAGTTGTTCGTGTATTAATGCCATTACTTTAACTCTATCCTGACTTTCTTTAAACAAGATTACGTCATTTTCATCTTTAATTTGAGTTTTTTGTAAATTCAACAAACTGGAAATAATCTGAAGATTGTTTTTTACTCTATGATGAATTTCTTTTAACAATAATTCTTTTTCTTTTATAGAAAGGATAAGTTCATTTTGAGCATTTATTTTTTCAAAAATTTCTTCCTGCAATTTATTATTTGCATTTACTAGCTCAGCTGTTCTAAGTCTTACCCTTTCTTCTAATTCCTCATTTATTTTTATTAATTCACTCTTCGATTTGTTTAACTCTTCTGTCCTTTCTGCAACAACATTTTCAAGATTTTTTAAATAAATTTTTTGATAGTAAAAAACAATTACAAGGAAAATCAAAGAAATTATAATAAACACAAAAATTGTAACGAACCACCACTTTAAATAGTATGGTTTATTAATGAAGATAATGTTGGATTTTTGAATTTCACTCCATTTACCAAAAGGATTTCGGGCTCGTACTAGTAAATAATACTTCCCGGGATATAGATTTTTATAAGATAATTTATCTATATATGACTGTGAATAATTAACCCAGCTTGTATCATAACCTTCTAACTTAACCTGGTATTCCAATGAAAATTCATTTTGATATGATAATGCTCTTACCTCAAGACTAAATGAATTAGAATAAGAATCAAGCTCAATTGCATCTTTTAAAGAGTAACTGTTTTTTCCTTCAGTAAGATTACCAAGATAAATTTTGGGCACAGGGATATTTCTATCTTCCTTGTTATAATCATAACAAGAAACACCTTGATCGGTACCAATCCATAAATTTTGCTCATTATCAATACACACTGCAGAACGATTTGTTTCTCTTCCTGCCAATCCATCTCTAATCCCAATAGATCTAAATTCATCTTTGCCATTCCAATTGATAACTCCATCATTTGTACCAAACCAGTAATTACCATTTGTATCCTGAATAATAAAATAAACTGGATTATCAATAGAAAAATCACCAAGTTTAAATTTAATTACTTCCTGATCTTTAATTATATATAAACCAGTTAAGGTTCCTACAAATATTCTTCCAATATTATCTTTGTATAAGGAAAAGATGCTTGTAGTTTCAATTTGATCAAAAGAATAGTTTACTAAATTCTTCCCATCATATTTATATAAACCTTGAAGAGTAAGAAAAAACAAATCATTATCTATACTTACTATTTTCCTAACATTATTTATCCTTTCAGATAAATAATTCTTTTTGACCAATTTCCCATTTACCAGATTATAAATTAATTTATTTGATGCCACCCAAATAATGTTTTTCTTATCTGTGACAACAGAAGTAACTAACCCAGATATTTTAGATTTAACAAAATTAAATCCTCCATTCTTAGATAATTTCCCCAGTCCAAAGAATGAGGAAGCCATCCATATATTTCCTTCTTTATCTTCACACAGATCTAAAATTCTTGCAGATAAACTCATTATTAATCTAGTTTTATCGAAATAATATTTGTAAAATTTGCCTTCTTTAAAAACTGTAAAACCTGTATTATGCCCAAAAATATATTTCCCATCTTTTGTTTGGAGAATAGCGGTTACTTCATTCTCCAGTAAACCTGAACTTTCAAAATAATTTTTGATATTAAAATTATTAAATTTGTTGAGTCCACGAAGAGTTGGAAACCATATATTGTTCTCGTCGTCAATAAAAATATCTATGGCTCCATCAGTTATAAAACCATTTCTTGTAAATAATGGTTGTGCTTTGGAGCTGCGTTGATTAAACAAATATTTTTTATAGTAATTTCCAAAATAAATTATATCTCTTTTGTCTTTAGCGATATAAAAACCATTATGTAAATCAAGTATAGGTGTATCGAAGCCTGAACAAAGGATCTTTAAATTATTATTTTTTAAGACACCCACCCATTTATCACCAAGCAATAACAAATTATCGTCATATGCTTTTGCTGCAAAAATTGTTGAACTATATCCCTTTGGTAAATTAATTTGTATATTTTCAATCTGTTCATTGAAAGGATTATATGAAATTATTCCATTACCTGTAGTTAAAATAAATTTATTATTAAATACCAGTGTACTATAAACCTGAAATGATTTTTGATTTTTATAAATATTCAGTTCTTTCCACTCTCCATTTTTATATACAGCAACCTCCGAATTCACCACAGCACATATTACCGGTTGATTATTATGATATAAAATATCAACTGATTTTAACAAACTCTTGGATGTAGCAATTCTTTCGGGTGCTTTTATGCGATGCCAACTATTATTGTAAAAATATTTCGGATTTAAATAAAATTCTCTTGGGAATGCCCAGATATTACCAGATGAATCACAAAGTATTTTTGCATAGACTTTTTTCTGAGTATCAGAAGGATCTATTACATCTTCCCACATTCTTCCATCATAAACAGATATACCTGAAGCAGTTGCACACCATATTTTGCCTAACTTATCTTTTGTTACACTCATTATGTTAATGCTTCTTAATCCATTTTCAACTGTGTATAATTGTACAGGATATACCTGTGAAAACATTCTACAAGTTAAAAGCAAAACAATTAGAGTAATATACTTAATAGTATTTTGTAATATATAATTTTTAATCATTATTCAACTTTATTGTCATCACACATTCTTTACAATCAAAAACCAGCTTATATGTTTTTTGATTATCCTTTAAGAGTAAGGTTGTATTATATTGGTTACAATCACCAACTTCTTTTGGACATATGTTTAATTGTTTTTTGATGCAATACTTGCTTTTCATTAATGTTAAATCAGCAAACTCATCTTTCAACTCAAAACCTTCTTCTATGTTAATGGCTCCCAACTCTTTATAAAAATTCTTTGAATATTGATTTGTGACATTTTCTAAATAAGAGATGTTTTCTTTGATTTTTATCTGTTCACATTTGGTTAAATAATAATCTTTTGGTTTATAATTTTTAATTCGTTCATCCTCTAAAAGAGAAAATATCGCCCTTCGCATTGAATTTATTTCCGAAATTGTAAAAAACCAATTATGAAGATAGTTAAGTTTGATGCTGTTAACTTCAAATATTGTATTTCCGGTTTTCTGAAATTGTTTTTTAATTACCTGAAGAAAATTTTCCGGATTATCAGCTTTAAGATTATTATGATTCCAAAATAATTTTACTTCATTTGAATCTTCATCTCTTAAGAAAATGGTTACACCTGTCGAACTTGTTTCGATTTGTACTTCAACTGATATTTTTCTTTTATCAACTGATTTTGAAACTTTCTTCACAAATTCAATATCTTTATTTCGAAACACTTGAGTTCCAATATGAATAGAATTGATAGCATCAACATCATCTATTAATAATTTATTTCCATGTGATTTTTCTACATTAATTCCCTTAAGTATATCTTTTGAATCGAAAAAACACAATCCATCACCATTGGTAATTTTTTCCTTTGTGTTTATAATTAAATATTTTTTGTTAATTGTTTTAACTGTTCCAATCAATTTTCCAATTGATTTTTGAGAATTTATTGTTGCATAATTATTGTCTTCAGAGCCAATTAAATAACTTGTATAACCACGATTGAAAGTACGCTCTAGGTCGGGTTCAAAACCCAAATAGATTTTTCCCGAAGAGGCTTTTGTTAATGTTTTATCAATGCCAATTAATTCATCTAATTTCTTTCTGTAAGCAGCAGTAACATTTTTAACATAAACCAAATCTTTCAATCTCCCTTCTATCTTAAATGAGCTAATGCCTGCATCAATCAATTCTTTTAGATAAAGAGAAAGATTCAAATCTTTTAACGATAAAAGATATTTATCTTCAATAATTAATTTTCCCTTTTCATCATAAAGCGAAAACATATGTCTGCAAACCTGTGCACATTCTCCTCTGTTAGCACTTCTTCCTGTTGAGGCATAACTCAAATAGCATTGTCCGCTAAAACTGACACACAATGCCCCATGAATGAAAAATTCTAATTCAATATTTGTCTGCTTCTTAATTTCTTTTATTTTTTCGATTGATAATTCACGGGCAAGTATAACACGATTGAATCCTACATATTCAAGGAATTTTATTTTTTCTAACTCATAGTTGTGTGTTTGCGTTGATGCAAAAATGCGAATTGGTGGTAAATTCATTTTTAAGATGCCCATATCCTGAATAATAATTGCATCAGCACCAATGTTGTAAAGTTGCTGAATTAACGATTCAACCTCCTTCAATTCAGAGTCGTATATAATAGTATTTACAGTAACATAAACTTTTGCTTTATTTCTATGTACATATTTAACTAAATTTTCTATATCTTTTAATGAATTGCCGGCAGCGGCTCTTGCTCCAAATTTTGGAGCACCAATGTAGACTGCATCAGCCCCGCAATTTATTGCAGCAACTCCGCATTCATAGTCTTTTGCTGGAGATAATAATTCTATTTGCTTTTTTCTTTCCATTTTTAGTGGATCTTCCCTCTTGCAAGTGAAGCAAAAATTCCTCCAAAACACAAAACAGTAAACACAATGAAAATGTATTTAATGCTTAATAACAAAGCTTCAATATTTCCTGATGAGACTTTTTCTTTTCCAATGAAAATAGAAAACATCATCATTACAACCGACATACTCAGCATCTGTCCGACCATTCTCATTGTTGAAACTGTTGAAGCTGCTGTACCATACTGTGCTTTTTTTACAGAACTCATAATTGCATTGGTATTTGGAGAAGAAAATAGTGCAAATCCAAATCCTAACAAACCTAATGCAATTAAAATTGAATACAAATTTGTATAACGACCAAGAAAAACAAAATTGAATAAACCAACAGTAATTATCATCATACCTAAAGAAGCAACTTTTTGTGGCTCAACTTTATCAGATGTTTTACCTGCTATAGGAGAAAGTAGTGCTTGTGTAATCGGTTGGATTATCAGTATAAGTCCTGCTTTATGAGGATTCATATTTTTAACATACTGAAGATAAAAACTTAAAAGAAAACTAACTGCAAAAGTTGCAGCGTAATTAATTAAGGCAGCAAGATTAGAAAAAGCGTAAGTCTTGTTTTCTTTAAAGAGAACAATATCAAGAATCGGATAAGTGACTTTCAATTCATAATTCAAAAAATATATTAATCCTATAAATCCAAGTGAGGTACAAATTATTCCATTAGCTGAAGGCATAATTGAAAAACCGAATAACAACAAAAAGATGACTGAAGAATAAATAAATGCACCAAATATATCATAAGGATTTTCATTTTTTTCCTGTTCATCATCTTTATAATAAACAAATGAAAGAACTATAACTATTAAACCAAGCAAACCGCTAAAAAGAAAAATAAATCGCCAATTAAATAGTTGTGTTAACAAACCACCAATAAAAGGTCCTGATGACAAACCAATATAAACTGCAGCTGTATTTATTCCCAATACTTTTCCTCTTTCATTCAACGGAAAAGCTGATACAAGTATAGCCATAGCAGTACTGAACAACATTGAAGCACCAATCGCCTGAATTATTCTTGCAAATATTAAAACAAATGAAGACACTGCTACAGAACTTAAAAAAGAACTTAAGGTAAACACAACTATTCCTGTTTTGAAAAGCCTGATTCTTCCATATTTGTCTGTAAATTTTCCAACCGGCAATAAAAGTATTGCAGTGGTTAAAAGAAAAGATGAAGCAATCCAGCTTAATATAATTGCTGTTGAATGAAATTCTTTCCCAATTGACGGCAGAGCAATATTTATCGATGAGCTCATAAAAGGAGTTATAAAAGACGAAAGTGTTGTAATAAAAAGAGTTATTTTTTTAGAAGGCATAAATAAAGTGATTTTTACTTTTAATCCGGTTTTTGAAATACTGTTTTTTCAAATTTTTTTACTAAAGCGATTTTAATATCTTACTTAAAAAGAAATTGAATTTTACTTACAAAGATACAGATTGAACTCAAAAGAAAAATCCATTGGTATATGTATTGGAGCATCATCAATAAGCTCTGTAACAATTTCACGAGAAAACAAGGAAGATTTAATAACAAATCACATGGTTATTCCTCATAGAGGAAATCCTAAAAAAATTCTCGAAGAAATACTAAATGGCGAAACTGCTGATAAACTTACTATTACAGGAAGAAAATTTCGTAACTATTTAAATGCTGCAAATATCTCTGAACCTGAAGCAGTTGAGTATGCGCTTTCTTTCCTGAACATAAAGACTGACATTGTAATAAGTACCGGTGGTGAAAACTTTATGATTTACGTAATTGATAAGTTTGGCAAAATCTCGAAAGCTGTGTCAGGTAATAAATGTGCTTCTGGAACAGGAGAATTTTTTCTTCAGCAAATTAAAAGAATGAATTTATCTTTAGAAGAAGCAATAAATCTTGGTATTAATGGAAATGCACATCCGATTTCTGGAAGATGTTCAGTATTCTGCAAATCTGATTGCACACACGCATTGAATAAAGGAATACCAAAAGAAAATGTTGTTGCCGGTTTAGCAAAAATGATGGCACAGAAAATTACAGAATTAACATCGCAAATAAATTTCAAATCAGCAATTTTAATTGGCGGCGTTTCTTTAAATGATGCTCTCCTGAAACATCTTAAACAGAATATTAATGTGAGAGTACTTCCTGAATCTCCTTATTTTGAAGCACTTGGAGCTTCGGTTCATGCACTTGAAAACAACACCTTATGCGCTGATAAAAAAAATATCTTTAAAGAAAATCACACGAGTTTTGTCTTTCATGATGATTTAAAAAAATATATTTCTAAAGTGCGTTTTGAGCAAGGAAAAACTGAAAAAGCTAAAGCAGGTGATGTTACAATTCTTGGTCTCGATGTTGGTTCAACCACAACAAAAGCAATATTAATGCGTGTTGAAGATCAGGCAATTCTTGCTTCTGAATATTTGCGGACTAATGGTGATCCGATTTTCGCTTCTGTGGAATGTTATAGAAGTTTAAAGAAACAAATTTTAGTACCTATAAAAATTATTGGCTTGGGAGTTACCGGTAGTGGTAGACACATTGCTGGACTTCAGGCATTAACAAAAGGCATAATTAATGAAATAATTGCTCACGCTGCAGCAACACTTTATTTTGATAAAAATGCTGATACAATTTTTGAAATAGGTGGACAGGATGCAAAATATACACATATCACCAGTGGTGTTCCTTCCGATTACGCAATGAACGAAGCTTGTTCTGCCGGAACAGGTTCATTTCTTGAGGAAGCAGCTAATGAATCTCTTGAAGTAGATTATAGACAAATAGGCGAGCTCGCATTAAGCTCAACTTCCCCTCCAAACTTTAATGACCAATGTGCTGCATTTATCTCAAGTGATATAAAAAACGCTCTTCAGGAAGGAATGAAACGTGAAGACATACTTGCCGGACTTGTCTATTCTATTTGTATGAATTATATAAATCGCGTTAAAGGGAACAGACCAGTTGGCAAAAAAATATTTATGCAAGGAGGTGTTTGTTATAACAAAGCTGTTCCTATTGCAATGGCAGCTCTTACTGGCAAAGAAATAATTGTTCCTCCAGAACCTGGTTTGATGGGGGCCTTTGGAGTCGCTCTTGAAATTAAAAAACGGATTGAATTAAATTTATTAACTCCAGAAGAATTTAATCTTGATGAATTAATTAATCGTAAAACGAGTTATGAAAAGATTTTTACCTGCAATGGCGGAAAAGAAAAATGTGATTTAAAGTGTAACATTTCTCTAATTAAAGTAAATGAAAAAACATATCCATTTGGTGGAGCGTGTAATAAATATAACATTCTTCACAAAGATATAATAATTGATTCCGAAAAACTGAACTTAGTACGTCTGCGTCAGGAACTTGTCTTCAATAAATATCTGATTAAGCGTAAATTATCTGCAAACGCAAAATCAATTGGTGTCTCGAAATCATTTTTAACCAATACTTATTTCCCTCTTTACTATAATTTTTTTACTCAACTTGGTTTTAAAGTAATAATTGGTGATGAACCTAAAACAGAAGGCATAGAAAAAAAACAATCTTCCTTTTGTTATCCCGCTGAACTTGCACACGGTTTTCTTCAGGATTTAATTGACAAGAAACCCGATTATATTTTTCTTCCTCACATACTTGACATACATAGTAATGAAATAAATTTCTATGACAGAACCTGCGTTCTCCTCCAGTCTGAAGTTTATTATCTAAAAACCACGTTTAAAAAAGAACTTAAGGGAATAGAAATTCTGTCTCCTATCTTAAGTTTTTCAAATGGATTTATAGGAGCAAAGAATGATTTTGTGAATCTAGCTTTAGAATTAGGGATAGACAAATCGTCTGCTGCTGAATCTTATAATTTTTCTGTAACCATAATTCAGGAAATGTTTGAGGAATTTAAACAAATTGGTTTGAAAGAATTAGAGCAACTGAGAAATAATTCTGAAATGTTCGCTATTGTGCTTTTTGGAAGAGCATATAATTCATTTGCGAAAGAAGCTAATCTTGGAATTCCACAAAAGTTTTCATCAAGAGGTATTACAATTATTCCACACGATTTTTTACCCGTGGATAATTTTTCTTCTTATGAACATATGTACTGGGGAATGGGAAACCAGATTTTAAAAGCAGCAAGATTTGTTAAAAAACATCCACAATTATTCGGTACTTTTATTACCAATTTCAGTTGTGGACCTGATTCAATGCTGATTACCTATTTCAGAAACATAATGGAAGAAAAACCATCCCTTACTATTGAGCTTGACAGTCATTCTGCTGACGCAGGAATAAATACTCGAATAGAAGCTGCAATAGATGTAATAAGAAGTTATATTGAGGTTAACAAGAAAATTAAAAAAAATTATTTTCAAGACATATTTACTCCCGTTAAAATTAAAGACTCTCACTCCTTAATTACTTCCGAAGGAGAAGAAGTATCGATTTTTGATAAGAAAGTTAGACTGCTTATTCCAAGTATGGGAAGATACGGAGCAGAAGCATTTGCAGCCGCATTCAGATTTATTGGGATTAATTCTCAACCTGTTTCAATTCCACATATCGAGACTTTGAAAAAAGGAAGAGCCTTTACTACTTGCAAGGAATGTCTTCCTCTAATTCTTAATGTAGGATCGTTGCTTGAACATTATGATGAAAAAAGCTCTGAGATAACATTGTATTTTATGGCTGAAGGTACAGGTCCGTGCCGGTTTGGTCAATATCATGTTTATCTTGAAGATGTTATAAAAAAAAATAAATTAAGAAACGTTGGCATTTATACTTTAACCGATGAAGACTCTTATGGTGGACTTGGTAATGAATTTACCAAACACGGTTGGGCAGCAATTACAGTTGCTGATGTAATTCAAAACATCTCTCATGCAATAAATGCCCTGGCAATCAACAAAGAAGAAGCTATAGCCATTCTCGAAAATGAGTGGAAGAAAATTATTGGTACAATAGAATCCTCTCCTGTAGAACTTATTTATAAACAACTTGAAAAAACTGCAACTGTTCTTTCTAAAATAAAAACAAAAATCTCTTATGATGATGCTGTTAAAGTTGCATTAACAGGAGAAATATATGTAAGACAAGATGACTTTTCACGTGGTGATTTGATTGATAGGCTTTCTAAAAATAATATTGTAGTAAAAGTTGCTCCAATTGGAGAATACGTTTACTACTCAAACTATCTGGCAAAAAGAGATGATGGTAAAGAAATTTCTTCATTAAAAGATAAAATAAAATATTCTCTTAGAAATCAAATACAGTTGAACATTGAGAAAAAAATAAAGAGAGCTTTAAGCAATTCAGGTTTTTATAAATATGAACTGGTAAATGTTGAAAATATAATTAAGAGTGCCGAACATTTAATAAGACCCGAGATGGCGGGAGAAGCTATTTTAACAGTAGGGACAAGTTTAAAAGAAATTCTGGATGATGTTTCCGGAGTTATTTCAATTGGTCCGTTTGGTTGTATGCCTTCAAGAGTTGCAGAAGCTATCCTAAGTTCAGAAATGAATTCAGAGGGAAAGGCTGAATCTGATAAAAAATTTATCAAAGATGATTTTGATTTTGAAGACTTTCCTTTTTTATCAATCGAAACAGATGGAAATTTATTTCCTCAGATTATTCAATCAAGAATTGAAATTTTTATGCTGCAGGCAGAAAGATTGCATAAAAAATTACTGGAACATAATTTAACAGGCAGCAAGCACGGCATAAAAGTCTTAAGGACAATCTATAAGAAATTTTTTGGAACAGGTAAACAGAAGAAAGAAAGAGAATCATTTGGACAATTTTTACCTGAAGCAGACTAAAAAGCAATATTAAAATTTAGTTTTTAAAAACAAAAGAGTTGATTATATTTGCACCGCAAATTTCTGGAGAGATGGCAGAGTGGTTGAATGCGGCGGTCTTGAAAACCGTTATACTGAGCGATCGGTATCCGGGGTTCGAATCCCTGTCTCTCCGCAAAAATAAAAGCCTCAAATTATTTCTATTTGAGGCTTTTTTATTTATAACAATCAATTTATGGTTTCAATACTGCATAGATGGATTTTGCGGCAGCTTCTCCTTCTTTATCATCTGCAAACAATAAACTTATTTTAGGATATTCCATAAAGTTAGATAAAATATCAAGCCGCCATTCATAATGGTTGGTTGTATTTTCTATTGAAGTTGTCACAGTTTTCCCTTTATACTTCCCTGAATTGGTTGAGAAACCACTTCCCCAATGAATTGAGGATCCGCTGATTGAACCTTTGGTGTTTGATTCAGATTTTCCAACTGAAGTGCTTCCAAGATGAACATGTTCAATCATTACTTCTTTAATATTTTCTTTTGATAATCCACAGATATCTCCCTGTCTCATATCTCCGTAAACACAACCATTACTGTTATAACAGAAAAATGTCCAGTCACCAAATCCATAACCTTTACCATTAATAACTTCCGATACTTTATATGCAGTATCAAGAGTGTGGTCCCATTGAGCCTGATTCATTTTATCATAAGCTTTTTTACGTAAATAATTCAGAAAAGTTGTTACACCAGTAAGAACTACAAAAGCTAAAATGGCAAGGATAAGTCCTAAGAAAAATCCTCCGTTAGAAAAAAAACCAATCAGGAACAGTAATGCCATAATTGCATATTTAGCATAGACACCATATTTAGAATTCTGTTCTGCTTTAAAAGCAGCATTTGCGGCGTCCATTACAAATTGAGTCTCTGAAAAAGTGGTTATGTTAAATGTTGGTTTTAATGAAAATTTTGCCGGGAATTGCGGCACTTGAACTGAAGTTGACATTTTTTACTCCTTTGAGTTAATTACTAAAATTATTTTAATCATGGATTTCTTTAAAATCCATCCTCAAAATGTGTTTTTTAGCAGGTGAAGTGTTAGCAGAAATCACTCAAAGATTATAATAAATCAATCAAAAAGGGTCTATATCCTGAAAGAATCAAGTAAGTGAGAAAATAACTTAAAAATTTACGCCAAGACAGCTCTAATTTTTATTTAGAATTTCAGAAGGCAAATAACCAAACTCCTGTTGAAAACATTTTGAGAAATAAGGCAGACTGTTAAAGCCAACAGAAAAAGCTGCTTCAGACACACTGGTTCCATCTTCTTTAATTTTTATTACTGCTTTGTGTAACCTATAAGAACGAATAAATTCGTTTGGGGATTTATCGAACATTGCATTCATTTTTCTTCTAAGTTGACTTTGGCTCATCCCTGCATCTTTGGAAAATTCTTCAACATCATACTCGGAATTTGTATAATTCTTTTCGAGTAATGATTTTATTTTTTCAATAAATTGTCTCTCCATTGAAGTTAATTTCTTTTCATTTCCAATTTGACTTTTCTCTTGAGTCTTTATTATACTATTTAACTTCTGACTCAATATTTTGCGAATAGATATAAGATTTTTAATTCTCGTTAAAAGTTCGTCCCTGTTAAATGGTTTTACAAGATAATCATCAGCACCGGTTTCAAGCCCTTCTAATTTATTTTCAAGAGTTGCTTTTGCAGTTAATAAAATTACAGGGATATGATTGGTTATCTCCGAAGTTTTAATTTTTTTGCAAAATTCGTAACCATCCATCTCCGGCATCATAACATCGCTAATGATTAAATCTGGAATTATTTCAAATGCTTTTTCTATTCCTTCTTTGCCATTAGTTGCTTCATGAACAAAATAGTTTTTATTTAGTAAACTCATAATAAATTCCCTCATATCCGTATTATCTTCAACAAGGAGAACTATGGGTTTGTCTTCATGAAAAAGATTTTTGTTTTGTTCTTTTAATTGTTTTTTTTCTTCGGGCAGTAATAATTCATAATTTCGATCTTCTTCTTCTATTATCTCATCTATCCTGTAAACAAAATCATCTGTATAAATCCAAAAAATAAATTTAGTACCTTCATTTATTTGGCTTTGCACTTCAATTTGTCCTCTGTGCATTTCAATAAGTTCTTTTGTTAGTGATAGCCCTATTCCAGTTCCTTCCGAGTTTTTATTTAATCCATTATCAACCTGGTAAAACCGATTGAATATGTTTGGAAGCACAGATGAAGGAATTCCAATACCTGTATCTTCAACAGTTACATATAGTCTATCTTTATTTTTTTCTACCGAGACTAAGATTCTCCCATCTTCTTTAGTAAATTTTAATGCATTCGATAACAGGTTATACATTACTTTTTCAATTTTATCAGCATCAAACAAAATTTCTAAATTATTAAGCTCGGAAAAGAAAACAAGATTAACCCGCTTTAACTTGGCAGTGGATTCAAAACTCATCACTATTCTTCTTAAAAATTCTATTACATTCTTTCTTGAGACCTGTAATTTCATACTGCCGGCTTCAATTTTGGCAATATCAAGAAGCTGGTTTATCAGTAACAAAAGTCTTCTTGCATTTCTTTCCATCAATTCAATGGTATGTCTTGTTCCTCCCTCTTTTATTTTTTCTTTCAATTCCCTTAGAGGTTCAAGAATTAATGTAAGTGGTGTTCTTAATTCGTGCGAAACATTAGCGAAAAAATTTGATTTAATCCTATCCGACTCCATCAATTTTTCCGCTTCAAGTTGATGAAGTCTTAAATCATTTTTCAATTTAACTTTTTTAATTTCATATTGGTGTAAGAAATAGTAAACTGTAAGTATAATCAGCACATAAAAAAGATACGCCCACCAGGTTTTGTAAAATGGGGGAAGTATAACTAATTTTAATTTTACTCCTTCTTCATTCCATATACCATCATTGTTTGAAGCTTTAATATGTAATATGTAAGTCCCTGCATCGAGATTTGTATAGACTATTTCTCTCCTGTTACCATTATTTATCCATTCTTTATCAAAACCTTCTAATCTGTAGGCATACTGATTTTTGTTTGATTTAATAAAATTTAATGCAGCTACTTGTATAGTGAAAAAATTCTGAGAGTATTTAAGTTCTATTTCATTTAAAACTGAAATATCAGTTTTAAATGGTATCTCTTCATTGAAAACCTTTAATGACGTTACTGCAACTCCCGGTACAACTTTATTGACTTTCAGATTGTAGGGATAAAATGCTATTAATCCCCGTTTGGTTCCAAAATAAAATTCACCTTTTCTAGATTTTAGAGCCGAATTAATTAAAAAATATGATGAGGGCAAACCATCTTCTTTTGTAAATAGTGAAATTGTTTTAGTTTTAAAATCAGACTTTGCAAGACCAGCATCTGTACCAAACCAAACTATAGAATCATAATCAAATACAATCGAAAAGATATTATTGTTTGGAAGACCATCTCGGGCATATAATGACTTAAATTTTTTGGTACTAATATCAAAAATTTTCAGACCCTCATGCAAAGTGCAAATCCAGATTTTGTCATCAGAATGTATTTTCAATGCAATATATTGATTGGCGCTTGCCCAATCATTTCCCGAAATATAGCGACTGATTTTGGTAAAATTCTTTTCAACTCTAAATAACCCTCCG
>CAZQSR010000009.1:0-15081 GCA_964596145.1 uncultured Ignavibacteriaceae bacterium | reverse complement strand
AACCAAAGCTCTCCGGTTGTTCCTTTAGCAATATCTGTTATTGTAAAATCAAGTATAACTGAATTAGAATCTGTTCTTAAATTCAATAATTTAATTGAATCATTTTTCTCATTGCACTGAAATATGTTATCTCTAAAAGCAAAATATTTTATCCCATTATCCCCTTCTGCCCCACAAGAAATATTTTCATTGGTCAGCGAAGAGTTTGTAAAGAATATTTTTGAGCTTATATTATTTGCCGGATTAACACTAAAAACTCCTTTTTCAGTACAAGCAATAATATTTTTCTTTGAGTCTTCAAACAAGTAATTAATTTTAAGAGGATTTCCGGGCATCTTTATTTGCTGGAAAACATTTCGACTAACAACATATTTTGTCAATCCTCCTCCATCTGTTGCAAGCCAGATATTATCCATTGAATCTTCAATCATAAACTTTATAACATTAAAATTCAGACTTGAATTATCTAATGGATTATTTCTAAAAACCCTGAATGTTGCTTGCTGTGTATGTAAAATATTTATTCCTTCTTCAAAAGACACACACCAGATTGAACCTGCTTTATCAACATATATGGATTTGAATTTGTTTGATATTAATCCATTAGATGTGGCAGGATCGACTTTGTAGTTGGTCGCAAAAAATTCATTTAGATTAATTTCATATATTCCCTCACCATCAGTGGATACCCACAATATATTTTCTTTTGTCAGTGCAATATCAGTGACAATTAAATTATTCAAAGCCAGATTATTTAATTTCAATTCATAAAACAATTTTTGAATTTTATTGAAAATAAATATCCCTTTGTTAGTTGCCACCAACAATGAGTCTTTGTTTAGTATTGCAATGCTGTTAATAACAGATACTTCATTTTTTTTGAACGGCAGATAATAATTGTTGAATTGCTTTTCTTTTTCATTTAAAGATGTCAAACCATCTTTTGTAGCAATCCAAAATGTATTTTCATCATCCTCAACAATTTTAGTTATAGTTTGATCATTCAATCCCGGGATTTTTTTAATATCATTAATTTCATAATTAAATTCTTTTGCTTCTTCTTCAGTTAAAGAAACAATCCGTAAACCCCAAAGCTCGGGGTAATCGGGAGGTAATGCATTCCAATCATTATAGCAATGACTAATATCAGAACGATAATTAAGATCGTATTTCCCACTGTTCAATTCAATTAGTTTAATTGTAATGCGATTTTTAACATCCCCACCTAAGTGGAAATTCCTTCCTTCCCGCATAGTCCAGACAATTTCATTTGCTGCATTATCAATCCAACCATAATCAAAATAATCTTCACCAACAATTTCCCCACCTCCAACTATTAAAAGTTTTGTTTTCTTTTGCAGAGCAAATTGTTTTTTACTTTGGACATAATTCCCTGGCCGAGTAATTGCCGCAACTGGTGATTTGAGCTTAAGTAATGATGCTACTTTACTAAGAAGTGTTTTTGAATATGAAAAATCATATTTAAAATAATTCTGAAATTTATTTTTGGTTTTATCATATTTACTAACGCCGCCCCAAGTACCCGCCCAGATATTTCCAGCCTTATCTTTATGTAATGAAGTAATATTATTATCATGAATGGAAAATCCGTCAGATGGTTGATTGATAAAATAATCAAATTTATCTTTAAGTTTATTATACCTGTTTAATCCACCCGATAAAGTACCAACCCATAAATCGCCGATGTTATCCTCTAATATAGATGTAACTCCATCGGAAGATAAAGTATTTTGATTGCTATTGCTGTGTCTGTACTGTTTAAATGAATAACCATCGTACCTTAATAAGCCATTGCGGGAACCTAACCAGATAAATCCTTTTTTATCCTGGTATACACAATTAATTGAGTTGGTTGGAAGTCCTTGTTCAATAGTCAGAGCTTCAAATTTTTTATTTGTTTGCTGCGAAAAAAGAGGTATTATCTGAATTAAGATAAACACCAAAAAATATTTATTTCTCATACCTTAAAATAAAGCTGTAATTTATAAATGATAATGAAAAAATTTGGGAATAATTTCAATAAATAATTTATGGAATAATCTGGTACAGCATAATAATTAGAATAAAAGTCTTTCGTTTTTTAGAAAGATTTTTTTTAAGTTAAGTCTATGAAAAATATCACTTATTAAGCTTTGCCAGAAGAATAAAATCAATGAGAAAAATTGTATGTTGTTTGTTTCTGGTAATTGGTATTACCAGTTTGGTTTTTGCCCAGCAAACCAAACTAAAAAAAATCTCCTTTGTCCCCCACTGGAGTCCGCAGGCACAGTTTGCCGGTTATTATGTGGCATTTGAAAAAGGGATTTATAAAAAATATGGAATTGATCTTCAAATTATTACCGGCGGACCTAAAGTATTCTCTTCAAAACTTTTAGAAAATGGTCAGGCTGACTTTGCATCTTTATGGTTGACCAATGCTATTCAGCTTAGAGATAAGGGAGTCAAGGTTGTTAATCTTGCTCAACTAATCAACCGTTCAGCTTTGATGTTGATAACAAAAAAAACTGCTAATATTAAAATACCTCAGGATATGAATGGGAAAAAAATTGGCATCTGGGGAGGAGATTTTGAGATTCAACCGATGGCATTTTTTAAAAAGTTTAATTTGAAAGTAAAAGTAATTCACCAGGGAAATTCTATTAATTTATTTTTTCTTGATGGAATTGATGTTACTACAGCTATGTGGTATAATGAATACCATACCATCATTAATTCGGGTATTAATGAAGATGAGCTTGTAACATTCTTCTTTTCAGATTATGGATTAAATTTTCCCGAAGAAGGGATTTATTGTCTTGAAAAGACTTTACGAAATGATCCTGAAGTTTGCAGGAGTTTTGTCCTTGCCACTCTTGAGGGCTGGCAATATGCATTTAATAATTTAGAAGAAACTTTACAGATAATAGCTCACTATGTTGCAAAAGCAGCTTTACCTTTTAATTCTGCTCATCAAAAATGGATGCTTGCAAGAATGAAAGATTTAATTTTTCCATCAGGTTCAATAAAAAATTTTGAAAAGCTATCTAAAGAAAATTATATGCTCGTCGGCAAAAAGTTGATGGAATCTTCACTAATAAAAAATATTCCTGATTACGAAAATTTTTATAAACCAGTAGAACCTTAAATGAGTATGAAAAAAATATTGCCAAAACGTGGATTATCATTTAAAATGGTTATACTAATCTGCTCGGTAGTAATAATAATTATTACCTCCATTCTTGGTTATTTATATTTTGTTTCTCACATAACAATTAAAAAAAATCTAAAAGAAAACTCTAAACTACTCACTCTATCAATAGTCAATCGTGTAGAAAGGATTTTAACTGGTGTTCAAAAAGTACCGGATAATCTTGCAAAAGTTGTTGAGTCATCAGATTATACTGAAGAAGAATTATTCCATTTTATGAAACTTGTTGTGCAGAATAATCCTGATGTATTCGGTATGGCAATAGCTTTTGAGCCATATTATTTTAAAAAGAACTCATATTACTTTTCTCCTTATGTTTATAAATATAAAGACACAATTAAAACAACTTTTCTTGGGGGAGAAAGTTATGATTACTTTACAATGGATTGGTATGAAATTCCAAAAGAACTTGATAGACCAATATGGAGCGAACCTTACTTTGATGAAGGCGGTGGTAATATTGTTATGTCAACTTATTCTGTTCCTATTTACAAAAACATTGACGGGAAAAGAAAGTTTGTTGGGATTCTTACTGCAGATATTTCATTAGACTGGTTGCATAATATTTTTGAAGAAATTAAAGTTTACAAGACTGGCTATGCGTTTATGATTTCAAAAAATGGCAGCATTGTTACTCATCCAAGAAAAGATTTGATTATGAACGAAACCATATTCAGCATAGCAGAAGAAACCGGTTCAAAAGAGTTGCGTGTTATTGGAAGAAATATGATTCAAGGTAAAAGCAGCTTTGCTGAATTGGAATATCATAATATTACTACAGGAAAATTAAGCTGGATTTCTTATGCGCCTGTTAGCTTAAACGGTTGGTCTGTTGGCATTGTTTACCCCGTTGAGGAGTTTACAGAAGATTTAAATAACCTGTTCACAAAAATGATTATCCTTGGAATATCAGGAAGTTTAATTTTATTGTTTCTGATAATTTATATTTCTCGTTCCATTACAAAACCATTAAGGCAATTAGCAATTGCTACAGAACAATTTGGAGAAGGAAATTTTAATGTTTCTCTCCCTGAAATTAAATCTAAAGACGAAATAGCAGATTTAACAAAATCATTTTCACTTATGCAGGATGCCCTTACAAAAACTATTGGAGAATTGTGGCAGGCAAATGATGAACTTGAAAATTACAGCCGGACTTTAGAAGAAAAAGTTGAGGACAGGACTTTTGAACTAAAAGAAAAAAATATTCTTCTGGATAAAGCTTTTAATAATGTAAAAACTCTTGGTGAAATCGGACAAAAAATCACATCTACACTGAAAATGGAATCAATATTTAACACAGTTTATAAAAGTGTTAATTCATTAATGGATGCATCTTCATTTTTAATTTTTGCGTGCAACGAAGAGACAAATACACTTGATTGTAAATTATCAATTGAGAATGGTGAAAGACTTCCGGAGTTTAGTTTTAGTCTCGATGATAAAAATCGTTTTGCTGTATGGAGTGTAATTAATCGACAACCTGTTTTTATGAACGATGTTGATATTGAATATTCAAAATACATCCCAACACGAGTAAAACCTAAAGCAGGCTTGTATGCTTCTTCAATTATCTATCTACCGTTGATTGTTAAAGAAAAAGTAATTGGAGTAATATCTGCCCAGAGTTTCAAGAAAAATGCTTACAATGAAAATCATCTGGATATTTTAAGTACAATTGCAAGCTATACTGCTATTGCTCTTGATAATGCTTATGCATACGAGAGAATTAACAAAGCCAATAAAGAATTAAAAGAAGCACAAGCACAATTAATTCAAGTAGAGAAAATGGCTTCATTAGGACAGCTAACTGCCGGCATTGCACATGAAATAAAAAATCCATTAAACTTTATAACAAACTTCGCCGAACTTACTTCAGAACTTGTTCAGGAACTAACTGAAGAACTTGAAAAAGAGTTTAATAAATTCAATAAAGAAAATTGGGAAAATTTAAAATCCCTAATTGCTGACATTGAACAAAACGTGAAGAAAATTGATGAGCATGGGAAACGGGCTGATAGCATTGTAAAAGGAATGCTTCTCCACTCAAGAGGGAAAGCTGGTGAAATGCAAAAAACAAACATCAATGATTTGCTATCCGAATATGTCAATCTTGCTTACCACGGATTTAGAGCACAGGATTCTACCTTTAATGTTAAAATAGAAACGAACTATGATAAATCTATTCCAAAGATTAATGTTGTTCCGCAAAATATTAGTCGTGTTTTTCTTAACATCTTAAATAATGCTTGTTATTCGGTTCATGAAAAGAAAAAAGAATTTGGTGATAAATTTAATCCTGTACTTTCTGTAACTACAATTGATAACCATGATAAAATCTATGTTAAAATCAGAGATAACGGAAAAGGAATTCCAAAAGATGTGCTGGATAAAGTTTTTAATCCTTTCTTTACAACCAAACCAACTGGAAAAGGGACAGGACTTGGGTTATCACTTTCATTTGATATAGTTGTACAGGAACATAAAGGTGAATTAAAAGTTGAATCGGAACCAGGTGAGTATGCTGAATTTGTAATTACTATTCCAAAAAATTTGTAAGGAACTCCTCTTATGAAAATAATGGTAGTTGATGATGAGCGTGATATTGAAACTCTATTCAGACAGAGATTCAGAAAAGAAATAAAAGAAAATTTACTCGATTTTCATTTTGCCTTTTCAGGCGAAGAAGCTCTTGATTACTTGAGACAAAAAAATCCGACTGATGTTGTGCTTATTCTTTCGGATATAAATATGCCAGGTATGAGTGGAATTGAGTTGTTGAAAATTCTTAAAGAAGATTTTTCTCACCTTAAAGTATTTATGATAACCGCTTACGATGATAAAGAAAAATATGAAAAAGCGATTGCTTATGGAGCAGAAGAATTTCTTGCCAAACCAATCGATTTTGAAAAATTAAAAAAAGCAATGTTCGATATTTTAAATAACAGGAATTAAAATGCCCGAAAAAATTTTAGTTGTTGATGATGAACCGGATCTTGAATCTTTAATTCGTCAAAGATTCAGAAAAAAAATTAAAGAAGCTAATTATGATTTTGTTTTTGCAAGAAACGGACTTGAAGCTCTGGCAAGAATTCTTGAACACAAAGATGTTGGAGTTATTCTAAGTGATATTAATATGCCGGAGATGGATGGTCTGACTCTGCTTACAAAATTAAACGAACTAAAAAATCCCGCCCTTAAGACTGTTATAGTTTCAGCTTATGGCGATATGGAGAACATTCGCACTGCTATGAATAGAGGTGCGTATGATTTTGTAACTAAACCGGTAGACTTTACAGACCTTGAAGTAACAATCGAAAAAACAATTAATGAACTTCAACTGATACGTAATGCAATAAAGGAACACGATAAACTTTTAGCAATACAGCACGATCTTGAAACCGCAAGAAATATTCAAAAAGCAATTCTTCCAAAAGTATTTCCACCATTCCCTGATAGAAATGAGTTTGAAATATATGCGGCAATGGAAGCTGCAAAAGAAGTTGGTGGAGATTTTTACGATTTCTTTATGATTGATAAAGACAGAATAGGATTTGTTATTGGGGATGTTTCTGGCAAAGGTGTTCCGGCTGCAATTTTTATGGCAGTAAGCAGAACTTTATTAAGAGCAACTGCCCTTAAAGGATTACCCCCTGATGAATGCCTTACTTACGTCAACAATCTTCTTTGTCTTGAAAGTGTGGCATCTATGTTTGTAACTGTTTTCTACGGAATTTTAAATCTAAAAAGCAAAGAACTTTGTTATGCCAACGGCGGACACAATCCTCCATATTTAATTAAACAAGATGGCACTGCTGAAGAACTAGAATTGACTGGTGGTCTTGCTCTTGGAATAAAAGATGGAATTATATATAGAAAAAATAACATTCAATTGAATTCATCCGATACTGTTTTTCTTTTTACAGATGGTGTAACAGAAGCAATGAATGAAAAAGAAGAATTGTTCTCTGACGAAAGATTAAAAAATTTACTTCAATCATCTATTAATTTATCGACAGAAAATTTAATAAATACAATAGTAAAAAATGTTCACGAATTTTCTAAAGAAGTTGAACAATATGATGATATTACTGCATTAGCATTAAGATTGAAGTAGCTGCTTCTTTTTTATCCTATAAAAATACCAGTAAACAGGAAAACCTGTTCCAATCAAACCAGTGCAGGCAAGTAATCCTGCAGCAGGATAAGCAATTAAAGTTCCGTACGCTATGTATAGCTGAATTATAATTGAAAGTGCCGCCATCATTCTCCAGAACTTTACTTTATATGTTGGCTTATATTCTTTTTTCTTTCTTAACGAAAAAATTGCTCCATAAACAAGAGCATTTTGCAGCACATAAGATAATGTAAAGTAGCCCAGCATTGTCTCAATATTACCAAGAAGAAATAGTATAATTGATAAACCTGCCTGGATAAATATTGAATAATGTGGAGTTAAATATCTTGGATGAAGTTTACCAAAAACTTCAAAAAATAATCCATCTCTTGCCATTGCATATTCAAGACGTGGTTGAGTCATAATAACGGAATTTAAAACTCCAACCATTGAAATGAAAAATATTATCGCAAAAAGACCGCTTGCAATATTTTTTGAAAAATCAATAAACAAAAACGGATTAATAAAATTACCTTCTGAAACAGAAATAAGCTTATCATAAGGAACTATTGCGGAAGTACAAAAACTAATTAATGTATATGCAACAACAACAAACACGATAGAACCTATTAAACTAAGAGGTAAATTTCTGTTTGGATTTTTTACTTCTCCAGCCATGTAAAGAATATTTATAAATCCAGCATAAGCCCATAATGTAGTTGAAACACCAGTTGTAATAATATAAAAGATAGAATTTGTACCTTCCAATTGTAAAGTTGGTTTTACAAAAAAAAGATTTCCACTACTAACATAGAACAATCCAATAACCACTATTGATATTAATGGTAAAAGTTTACTCGCTGTAAGAATAACTTGCAATATACTTCCTGTCTTAACATTCTTAAATTGAACATATGCCAATAATAGAATTATTAAGGTTGCAAATATTTTAGCATAAAAAGGGTTTATCAGCATTGGCACAAAATAACTTAACGCAGAAGCTGCCAATAAACCGATAATAGTTAATGTCGGTGTATCGCTTGTTAAAAAAGCAGTCCACGTGTAAAGGAAAGCAAGAAAAGGTGAGCCAGCTTTATAAAGAAAATAATATGGTCCTCCCTGATTCGGATAGGCTGTCCCCATTTCGGCAAGTATTAAAATCTGCGGAAACCACAAAAGTCCACCAATTAACCAGATAATTACACTCATCAGTGGACTGCCTGCAAAACGAGCAACAATTGGCAGATTAATAAACACACCACTGCCAATTACTGCACCGATAATTATTGCTGATGTTTGTATTATTCCAAGTTGTCGTTTAGGATTAAGTTCTTCCATGAAAAAATAAAATTAACATCATCAATATAAAATTAATTTATTCATTTGCTTAAGAGTTCCTATTGAAATAATTTTACGTAAAAATTTAAGAAATGTTTACAAATCATAAATCGATATGCTGCTTGCCAAAAGATTGATAATTTTTTTATGCATTATGTTTTCTGCCTGTCAGGATAAATTTCCACTAAAGGAATATATTGGCAATAACAGCTATGAACTTATTAACCAGGATGAAACAAAAATAAATTTTCCGGTTATGTTTAGAGGCAAAATACTTATAACTGTATTTATGTTTACAAGTTGTCCTGACATTTGCCCTATGACTGTACACAATCTTCAGTTGTTGCAAGAAAGGGTTAAAGAAGAAAAAATTCAGAATGTAGAATTTGTTACTATTTCATTTGACCCAAACAGAGATACACCATCAATGTTGAAAAATTTTGGAGAACTACAAGACATTAACTTCAAGAATTTTAATATGTGTACAGGAGATATACAATCAATAAAAAAACTTATGAAAAAGTTTAGCATAGTTGCTATTCCCGGCGACACCACTTACACCGCATCAAATAAGCCGAGTTACTTTTTTACACATACCGACAGAATAACACTTATCGACAGGGAATTAAATATTCGCAAATATTATAATGGCAGCAAAGCCGATATAAAAGAAATTGTAAAAGACATTAAAAGATTGGAGTAATTATGACAAATTTATTAATTTTTTTATCAGTCATAACATTCTTTTTATCAAGTATAAATATTGAAAATCCCTGGATTCGTCCCGCTAACAAAGAGATGAACACGGGTGGATTTATGGATATTTCCAACACATCCAATTATGCTGATACTTTATACAAGGCAGAATGTGATTTTGCCGAGTTAGTTCAAATTCATGAATCTTATCAAAACAATGGTATGATGGGTATGCGTGAAATTAAAGAACTTGTAATTCCTCCTAAAAGTACTGTTAGCCTTAAACCTCGTAGTTATCATATTATGTTTATCGGACTAACAAAAGATTTAAAGGACGGAACAACTGAAAAAGTCAAGTTGTATTTTAAAAAAGCCGGCATTAAAACACTAACTATTCCTATTACAAAAAAATAATTAAAAAGGATTAACCAATGAAAACCTTTAAAATAATTTTACTTTGCTTATTTGTAACAACTATTTCATTCAACCAGGTTCGTAATAAAGGGAAATTTATTGAACCCAAAAGTGAATTCTGGGAAGAAGTTGTACAAAAAAACATAGATGATTTCAATAAAAAAGACAAACCTAAAAAGCAAACGTTCAAGATGGATTTTGAAGGACTTAACCTTCCAAAATCAAAATCCGAATTCACATATTTCTGGCACAATGATCCACATAATCAGGGATTAACAGGAACTTGCTGGTCATTTTCAACAACCTCTTTTTATGAATCAGAAGTTTATAGAATACATAAACGAAAAATCAAACTTTCAGAAATCTGGACTGCATATTGGGAGTATCTTGAAAAAGCAAGACGTTTCGTACAGGAAAGGGGTAATTCCGAAATCGGTGAAGGGTCTCAGTCTAATGCTGTTAAACGCATTTGGAAACAACATGGTGTAGTTCCCGAAGATGTTTACAGTGGATTGCTCCCCGGACAGAAATCTCACGATCATAGTAAAATGTTTGATGAAATAAAAGCATACCTTCAATCAATTAAAGAACAAAATGCGTGGAACGAAACCGAAGTATTAAATACTGTTCAATCTATACTAAATCATTACCTTGGGGTTCCTCCGACTAAATTTACTGTTGATGGAAAAGAATACACTCCAAAAGAATATCTTGAAAAAGTTGTAGCATTAAATCTTGATGATTACGTTGATGTTATGTCTTTGATGCAAGAACCCTATTATGAGCAGGTTGAATATAAAGTACCTGATAACTGGTGGCATAATAAAGATTATTATAATGTTCCGCTTGATGAATTTATGTCAGCAATTAAATCTGCGATACGCAAAGGTTATACAATGGTTATTGGCGGTGATGTCTCTGAAGCAGGCATTGAATCTCATTACAAAGTTGCAATGATTCCAACATTCGATATTCCATCAGAATATATTGATGAGTATTCACGCCAATTTCGTTTTAGCAATGGAACAACCGGTGATGATCATGGAATTCATCTTGTAGGTTATTTAACAAAAGATGGAAAAGACTGGTTCTTAATTAAAGATTCTGGTGCCGGCGCCTACAATGTTGATGATAAAGGTTATTATTATTATCACGAAGATTTTGTAAAATTAAAAATGCTTGGTTTTGCAATTCATAAAGATGCTGTAAAAGATTTATTAGCTAAATTCAAAAAATAATTTAAAGCGGGTTTCATCCCCGCTTTTTTCAAAATCATTTAACAGAGAAAATTAATGGAACAATTAGAAAACATTCTAACTCAAATAAGTGACTTTGTATGGGGTTATCCTTTACTAATTTTATTATTTGGCACACACGTCTTTTTAACAATAAGATTAAAATTTATTCAACGATTTATTGGAAAAGCTATTAAAATTTCTTTTGGAAGACTTAAAGAGGGTAAAGGTGATATAAGTCAGTTTGGAGCTTTAACAACAGCACTTGCCGCCACAATTGGAACTGGCAATATTGTTGGCGTTTCAACTGCAATTGTTGCCGGAGGACCCGGTGCAGTTCTGTGGATGTGGTTGACTGGTGTTTTTGGTATTGCAACAAAATATTCAGAGGCATTGTTGTCGGTCAAATACAGAGTAACAACTAAAGATGGTTTGATGGCTGGCGGACCAATGTATGTATTGGAAAGAGGAATGAATAATAAATTTCTTGCTGTTTTATTTGCTGGATTTACTGCGGTTACAGCATTTGGAATTGGTAATATGGTACAGGCAAATTCAATATCTTCGCTTGTTCAGGAATCATTTCATATTCCAATGTGGATTACTGGTATTATAATGACTTTACTAACAGCTATCGTAATAATTGGAGGAATAAAATCAATTGCAAAAGTATGTGAAAGGTTGATTCCTTTCATGGCTGTTTTCTATATACTTGGTTGTATTATTCTTTTATCAATGAATATATCAGGAATTCCACGAACTATCGAACTTATCTTTACAAGTGCATTTTCGGGACATGCAGTTATAGGTGGATTTATGGGAGCCGGTGTTCGTGAAGCAATTCGATTTGGTATTGCACGTGGTCTCTTTTCAAATGAATCGGGTCTGGGAAGCGCACCTATTGTAGCTGCTGCTGCTCAAACAAAAAATCCTGTAAGACAAGCATTGGTTTCGTCAACAGGT
This sequence comes from uncultured Ignavibacteriaceae bacterium, assembly GCA_964596145.1. GTDB lineage: Bacteria > Bacteroidota > Ignavibacteria > Ignavibacteriales > Ignavibacteriaceae > CAZHVS01. Next base: position 3,110 of record CAZQSR010000009.1, on the reverse strand, counting down.
ACTTTCTGGGATACTGTTGTTGTATGTGCAATGACTGGATTGGTAATAGTTAACTCAGGTGAATGGGTTAACGGTTTAAATGGTGCTTCACTTACAAGAAAAGCTTTTTCTGATTTGCCGGTTATTGGTCCTATTGTATTGACAATTGGGCTATTAACTTTTGTTTTTTCTACCATTCTTGGATGGTCTTATTATGGAGAAAAAGCTGCAGAATATTTATTTGGACAAAAAGTTGTTAAACCTTATAGATGGCTCTGGATAATTTTTGTGATGATTGGCTCTGTACTTTCATTACATGCTGTGTGGACATTTGCAGATATAACAAATGCTCTTATGGCAATTCCTAATCTTATTTCACTAATCTTTTTAAATAAAATTCTTGTTCAGGAAACCAATAAATATTTGTGGGAGGGAAATTTAGAATCAGAATAGAAGTCAATTAATTAACATTTAGACCTTATTATGATGTAGTATAAGTCTCACCAATATTTTGAATGCCAAGTTCAATATTGTACGATGAGTAACTTTTTCTTAACCAGTTGAGCGGTTCATCTTTTGGTTCCATTCCCTGTTTAAAAGTATTGGTATGAATTGGAATAAAAATTTTAGCATCTAAATCTTTCGCCATCTGTAAAGCCTCATCAGGGTTGCAATGATTTCTTCTCCAGGGATAATAAGCTCCTATAGGCATTATTGCAATATCAACTTTTTCTTTACTCTCTTTAAATTTATCTGTAAATGCTGTATCTCCTCCAAAAAGAATTTTCTTATTATTTTTTTTCATAACATAAGCATTAAAACTTCTTCCGTTATGAAAATAACCAGCAGAACGATCTCTTTCCCAGGGATAACGCCAGCCAAAATGTTTTACCTCTATCGCTTTAATTGTTATATCGTGTATGCTTATTTCTTCCCGCCAATCAATTTCTTTTAATGACTTCCATTCAAGGTCGTTAATAACATCAGATGTATTATATGCAGTAATGCATTCTATTTCTCCAGGATACATATCTGTAATATTTATCAAAGTCTTATAATCCATATGATCAAGATGAGCATGAGAAAGCAAAATTAAATCAGGTCTTGGTATTTCATTTATTGTTAATGCAGGCGGAGTAAATCGTTGAGGTCCATAATTAAATCCGAATAAATAAAGTCCAACTCTATCAAACAAAACAGGATCGGTCAGGATTATCTTTCCATAAAAGTTAATTAAAACTGTCGAATGACCAATCCATGCTATATCAATATTACTATCTTTCCACTTTCCCGGTTCAGGTTTATTCACAGATTTATCTTTATAAGAATTCCCTCGTAAAAACGGAGGAATTATTAAAGAACTAACTGCTGTAAGGGTTGTATATTTCAGAAATTTTCTTCTATTCATATAGATTTAATTTTAACTAAGATTACTTTCTACTTTTAATTCAACTTCGCCCAAATCAAGCATTGCGTTTATCAGTGATACTTTCTCATATTTTATTAAATCTTCTATTTTTATTTCTCTTTCAAATATCAATTTTTCGTATAACAATTTTTCTCTCTTTGTTCCGTTTAGCAATGGTTTCGTGGGAGTGAACCATTCACTTCCATCATAAAATACAAGGTTCGAATATGATGTATCTGTAACATATCCGTTCTTAACTATAATTATTTCATCTGCATTGTTTTGCTTTAAAAGTTCATCAAAGATTTTTCGATCAACAAATTTATATTTGTAATCAATCGAGTTACATTCAATTAGCTTAATAGTTCGAATCTTCTTTTTTGTGTAAGGAATATATTCAACAGATTCAATGTCATTTGAATAAATAACACGACATTTATACAAACCGTTCCCAATTTCTTTCGGTAAGATTATGGATTTTTTTAGATCAATTTTTTTTTCGTCGTTAAATAAATCTTTTCGGGAATTATTCACTCTTGCATTGTGATATTCAATGTTAAAAAATTTTTTATTACAAACCTTAATCGTTTCAAATAAAAGGCACATAAACTTTATCTATCATTTCTTTGTATTCTTTTTGAGGATTGCTGAGTGAGGTTATTCCACCTCCACTTTTAAAAATTAAACCATTTTGCGTTTTTTCAATAAATCTAATCATTACACCAGAATCCAGATTTACACCGTCAAATAATCCAAATATTCCAGTATAATAACCACGTTTATAAATTTCATTTTTTTTAATTATATCCACTGTCTTTTTTTTAGGAGCTCCGCAAATAGAACCAGCGGGTAAAAGGTCAAAAATTATTTCACCAATTTTAGAATTATAATTGGCTGATAAATTTCCGCACATTTCAGAACTGACCTGAAGTAAATCTTTTTCATTTGTTTTTACTTTTTCAATATATCTGAATTTTTTTACTCTGACTTTTTTTGCAACAATACTCAGGTCGTTTCTTATCAAGTCCACGATAGTATTGTGTTCAGCGATTTCTTTTTTATCACTTAGTATTTTTTCCTTAGCATTTTCTAACGATGCATCTATCGTTCCTTTCATAGGATAGGAAGAAATTATCCCTTCTTTAATTTTAACAAATATTTCTGGAGAAAAGACGACAAATTTATTTTTATAATAAAGCCTGTACTTTGCATTGCTGTCCAGAAATATTTCCTGTAAAGTATAATTAGTCTCTATTCTTGTCGGGAATGTTAGGTTCAATAAATACGAATTTCCCAGATGTATTTCTTTTAAAATATTAGTATATATTTTTTTATACGAGGAATAGTTAACGGGAAATTTTTTGAAAACAATTTCTCTGTTTATTTTTGAAGCGTTATAGCAGTTTGTAATACCATTGATATTATATTTAATTTCATCAGGATTAATTTCATCAAGTACAAATAGTTTAGGAGACTTCATTTCAAAATCAATAATAAACAAAAAAGGAGTCTTACTTTTTCCAAGTGAATTCATTTTTTGTATAATTATTTCTTTATTTGCCATTGTAGAATAATTTTTTTATGTAAGATAATATCAAAAAGTAAATGAAAGAAAGAATATTACTAATAGACAACCATGATTCTTTTACGTACAATCTTTTGCAGATTTTAGAAGAACATGGAAAATTTTCAATTGATGTAATTAAAAATGATAAACTCATTC
>CAZQSR010000008.1:0-33083 GCA_964596145.1 uncultured Ignavibacteriaceae bacterium | reverse complement strand
TTCCGCGATAGCTCAATGGTGGAGCATTCGGCTGTTAACCGAAGGGTTGCAAGTTCGAGTCTTGCTCGCGGAGCCAACATTTATAAACCTCAGATTTTTCTGAGGTTTTTTTATTTATGTATTTTGTTTATGTTTTATATTCTAAAGCTTTCAATAAGATCTATATTGGGCAAACTATCGATTTATCCCGAAGACTAGTTGAACACAACAACGGGCTACTATCTAAGTACACTAAAAGATATGTTCCCTGGGAAGTGATTTATACTGAAGAATTTCTCTTTCGAAGTAATGCATTGAAAAGAGAAAAGCAACTAAAAAGTCAAAAAGGTATTGAGGTCCTTATTTATTAATTCTTTAAAATTTGTTACCCACTAATACTTAATTTCTCTACAAAACAGACAATCATTTTTATTATATTTGCAACAAAAAATTTTCCAAAAAAAATATAATATACTATGGGCAGAATATTCGAGACCAGAAAACATAAAATGTTTGCAAGATTTGCAAAAATGTCTAAAGCGTTCAACCGCGTAAGAAAAGAAATAGAAATAGCAGTAAAAGCCGGCGGACCTGATCAAAAAACTAATTCTAAACTTAGACTGGCAGTACAAAATGCAAAAAGTGTAAATATGCCTAAAGATAGAATTGAAGCTGCGATCAAACGTGCTTCATCTAAAGATACGACCGGTTACCAGGAAATTGTTTATGAAGGATATGCCCCTCATGGTATTGCAGTTATGATAGAATGTGCAACTGATAACCCAACAAGAACAGTTGCAAGTATTAGACATCTTTTCCGAAAACATGAAGGAACTCTTGGGAATCCCGGAAGCATTGCGTTTATGTTTGAACATAAAGCTTTATTAAAAATTGAGAGAACAAAAATTGAAGACATTGAGTCGTTTGAACTTGAAATGATTGATCATGGTCTTGATGAATTGATTGCTGAAGAAGATTTTTGTTATATCTATACGACATTTGAAAATTTTGGTTCGATGCAAAAAGCACTTGAAGAAAAAGGAATAGAAGTAACTAGTTCTGAGTTTCAATATATTCCACATAATTATAAAGAATTAACCGAAGAACAACAAAAAGAAGTCAATGCTTTACTGGAAGTTTTAGAAGACGATGACGATGTTCAATCGGTTTATCATAATATGCAATAGACAGTTTATTGGAATTTATTTTAAAGTTTTATAATTTTTAATAGCAGATGTTAAAATATCTGCTTGTTCTTATTTTACGGTGTCCCGACTTGTCGGGAAGAATAGGGAAACCGGTGCAAATCCGGTGCTGACGCGCAACTGTAAACCCGGGCGTAATAACGTTTTAGTTTTGTATTAATAAAGTCACTGTTCAGATGAATGGGAAGACAATGCAAAGCCGGGAAGCCAGGAGACCTGCCGTAAATAATAATCAAAGACCTTCGCGGGAAAGGTAAGATCAACGATTGGCTCCTAGACTCTTTTCGTTTTATCTCAACTTTTTTTTGCGAAGTTACTTAAAAATTTTTTGGAGTAACTTCATTGTTAAAAAGAAATTGTTTTTCACTTTACTTAGTGTTTTTCTTTTCTCAAGTCTTACTGCAAGGACAAGAAAAGGATTCACTAAAAACATACACACTAGATAAAGTAATAATAACAGCAAATAAGTTTGAAACTAATATTAGAGAAACTTCTACTAGGGTTGAATTAATTAATTTCGATAAAGTTTCTAACACGAACGGAAATAGGCTCCCTGAAATTTTAAAAACATCGAGCTCTGTTTTTATTAAATCTTATGGATTAACACCTTCTCTACAAACAGTCTCTTTAAATGGGTTAGGTGCCGAACATACATTAATTCTGATTGACGGAATTAAAATTAATTCAATTCAAAACGGGCAGGTCGATCTTTCCCTCATTCCCAAAGATAATATTCACCACATTGAAATTATTAACAATGGAGGAAGTTCAATTTATGGAAGTGAAGCTATTGGCGGGATTATCAATATTATCACAAAAAATAATTCCACTTCCACTGCAATTAAAAATTTTAACCTTGCAAGTAGTATTTCTGCTGGTAGTTTTAACACTTATAAATATTCTTTATCAATTACTCAAGCAATAAAAAATTTTTCTGGAAATATTTTTTTTAACAAAGAAAATTCGTGTGGAAATTTTAATTATCTTTTTGATAATGGTTTAACTATAGAGAAAAAAGAAAGAAAGAACTCGGCTTATAAAATTTATGATTTGGGTATTAATACTACTGGTTTTTTTGATTCATTAAATATTATTAAAATTTACTCTACATATTCTCACCAAGACAAAGAAGTCCCCGGAATTGAAACCGGAACACCATCACCAAACACTAAACAAAAAGATAGAAATTGGAATAACATTATCTCCTATACAAATAAAATATCAACATCAAAGGAATTTAATGCGTCATTCAACTTTCAGAATAATCTTATGAATTATTCGGTCGAGTCAAAACAAAATAGTTTTTACAAAAATATAACTTACTTTGTCTCGCCCGAGCTTAAGTGGTTGTCCGAAAATCATAACATTGTAACCGGATATTCTTTTCGCTATAGCAGTCTGAATAGTAATGAAGTTGAGGAAAGCGCAATCAGAAACGAACACGCAATATTTATTTCTTCAGGTATTTTGCTTTTTGAAGGGATAAAAATATTTCCATCAGCAAGAGTTGATTACTTATCTGATATTAAAAAAAGTGTTTTAACCTATAACCTGGGGTTCAATTTTCAACCAATAGGAGGAATTGATTTTAATATCAAAGTAAATGCAGGAAAAAATTTCAGAGCCCCGACGTTTAATGATTTGTTCTGGAAACAATCTGGTAATAAAAATTTAAAACCAGAGAATTCATTTAATATAGAAACCGGATTTATTTTCATAACAAATTCTCCGCTTAATTTTCAATTTGAGTTCACTTATTTAAATATATCAGCAAAAGACAAAATTGTCTGGACTCCGCAAAGAAATTTATTATGGAAGCCAATGAACATTGCATCATCAATTTCTAATAACTATTTGGCAACCCTTGCTATTAAGAAAAGTTTTACCGATAAAATGTTAATTAAATTTGAATCAGGAGTAAATTTTGTAAACTCAAAGAAAACAAGTGCTGCGTTTAAGGATGATCCAACAAAGGATAAATATATTCCTTTCCTGCCGCTTCAATCAATCAAACTTTCTTTTTCTTTGGAATATGATTTTGCAGGAGTTAATTTTTATTTTAACCACAACGGAAAACGTTTTGGTGATTTTGAAAATATAAACACCTTGAAATGCTTCAACACTCTTGATGGGAACGTATTTTTTAAATTTAATACTGCTGGCATTTCTTCTCAAATTAAATTTGAAATTAATAATATAACAAACACAAATTATGAAACTGTTTCGGGTTACCCGATGCCCTTACGAAACTTTCTATTCACTATTTTGATAAACATTTAAGGAAAAAATTAAATGAAAAAACAAGCTATACTTTATTTAGTTTTAATCTATTCAATCATTACTTATTCCCAACGACTAAGCAAAGTATATATTTTATCTGAAGGAGGATTCAGTTCCGGTTCATCAAAACTTTCATTATTTGATGTACAAGCAGGAAATTTTACTCAAAGTATTTTTTCCCCTGGAAATTTGGGCTTATATCCCGATGGACTACTTTATGAAAATGGAAATGTTTATGTGACCGAACAAGGAAGTTATGGCAGCAGTGGAAAAATTTATAAACTTGATACACTTGGACAAGTTATATCTTCAAAAGTTGTTGGAACAAATCCATACTCTTTAGCAATTGCAAATGGTAAAATATATTTAACAAACGGAACAGCAAGTAATGTTACAGTATTGAATGTTTCTGATTTTTCATTTGTAAAAAATATTTCTGTTGGAGTTTTTCCACAAGAAATTATTTCTTTTAATAATAAAATTTTCGTTGCAAATACAAGTCTATGGGGTGGCAGTTCAGATTCAACTATTTCTGTAATAGATACTCAGACAGATTCTGTTATTGCTAAAATTATAGTAAAAAAAGATCCGGCTTCGTTTGCAATATCTGCTGATAACTTTTTATTAGTTGGTTGTCCCGGCGATGCAAATAAAGGAATCATCTATAAAATAAATCCTTTAACTTATAGTATTGTCGATTCCTTCTCGATACCAGTTTATGGTTTTGACAAAGATATTGCAGTTGATAAAAACAGTAGCAATATCTACTTTATTGGATATACAAATGACATAATTAAATATAATACGATTACAAGAAATTCATCGGTTGTCTTTTCTTCAATCTATCCAAACAATTATTATTATGGATACAATTATGATTACACCAACAAAAAACATTATATACTTGATGCAAAAAATTTCACTGTAAATGGTAATCTGGTTATTATTGATAGCGCTAATACAGTAATGAATAATTTTCAAACAGGCATTGCTCCAAGACGAGTTGTTTTTAAGTATAACAATTATCCATCTGCGGTTAAGCAAAATAACATGATTAGTAATTTCATCTTAAACCAAAATTATCCAAACCCATTTAATCCTGAAACTAAAATATGCTGGCAAACTCCAATAGAAGGATGGAGTACTCTGGTTATATATGATCTGCTTGGAAGAGAAGTAGCCAGGCTACTCGATGAATATCAACCTGCAGGAAATTATTCAACTATTTTTAATATGCATAACTTTGGCTGCAGCATATACATCTATCAATTAACTTTTAATGACGGAAAAACTATTCGAAAGTTATCCAATAAAATGACTTTATTAAAGTAAAACTCACAACAAACGAAAAATAGATTACTAAATAAAATCATAATAAAACAATAACAAAAACTTATAATTTTTTTATAAAAAACTAATTATTAAATTTCAATCAGTTAAATAAACATTTAAGAAACTTTTGTTAAAGGAAGTATAAATATGAAGGAAAAATTCACATCAAATAAATTTTTATTTTTAAGCGGACTTGTATTGTTGGCTTCTGCAACCAGATTAATTCCGCATCCTCCAAATTTCGCACCTATTTCTGCGATGGCATTGCTGGGAGGAGCATATTTTACAAACAAAAAATTTGCATTCATTGTGCCTTTTATCGCGATGTTTTTAACAGATTTAATTCTTGGTTTCCATAACACAATGTGGGCAGTCTATGTAAGTTTTACTATAACAGTTTTAATAGGAATGTCTCTGAAGAAGAAAAAAGTTCTCAATATTGCTTTAGCATCCATTTCATCTTCAGTATTGTTCTTTGTTCTGACTAACTTCGCATTCTGGGCAACTGGTTTAATGTATACAACTGACTTAAAAGGATTTACACAATGCTATGTGGCTGCAATTCCTTTTTTCCAGAATTCATTAATTGGTGATTTAACTTACACTGCATTGATGTTTGGAGGTTTCGAATTAGCTCGTATTAAATTACCAAAACTTGTTCAGGCTTAATAAATTTTGGGCGAAGTGAATCACAACTTCGCCTTTTATTTTCTTAATGAATCAAACTCCTTTACTCATTGATTTCGATGGTGTTATTCGCATAGGTAACAATCCTGCTCCATTTGCTTCTGAGTTTCTTAAGTTCTTAAAGCTAAGAAAAATTCACTGCCATTTTTTAAGTAATTCCACATTAAAATCAGGTAGTGATTTAATTGACTTTTTGATTGAAAATAATCTCGAACATAATTTCCCGGCAATGACTACAGTTGATGCAACTCTTCAATTTGTTAATGAAAGATTTTCAAAAGTAGCGGTTTATTGTATTGATAAAGTAAAATCACTTTTTCAAAATAAATTGGATTACTCTAATCCTCAAGCAGTTATTATGGGAGATATGGGAAACATATGGAATTTTGAAATCCTTAATTCAATTTTCAATTATGTGAAAAATGGCGCTGAGTTAATTGCGATGCATAAAAACAAGTACTGGCTTCCGGATGGAGTTAATTTACAATTAGATGCAGGTGCTTTTGTAAAAGCAATTGAATACGCAACAGGGAAAGAAGCTATTTTAATCGGTAAACCTTCTCCACTTTATTTTCAAAGTGCTTTAACAAAAATTGGATTTCCTGCTGATAATAATTTTATTATGATAGGTGATGATATTGAGGCTGATATTAATGCTGCGCAAAGTATTGGAGCAGCAGGAATTCTAATTTTAACAGGTAAAACAAAAAAATCTAATCTTAAAGATTATAACCGTAAACCTGATTTTGTTGCTGAAAATTTGAGTGAAGCAACTACAATTTTAGAAAACCTATATTCCTAGTGCTTTCTTTCAAATGCAAAACTGATTATTTGCTCTAAAGCATCTTCATACTTGTAACCCGCAGCCTCGGCTGAACGCATAAATCCTGCACCTTCTGTTAAATCGGGATTTGGATTTACTTCAAGAACAAACAACTTATTATTTTTTGCAAGTCTTATATCAACTCTTGCGTAATCACGGGCTTCCATAAGTTTAAAAGCTTTTAGAGCAATCTCTTTAGCTTTCTTTTCAATACCTGGTTTCAACGGAGCCGGACAAATAGGAATGGTTTTATGATACGATTCATGAAGCGGATCCCATTTTGCCTGATAGCTCACAATATTCTCAAGATGGTCTGGCATTTGTGAAAAATCAATTTCACTTATTGGAAGAGCAAAAAGATTTTTATCCCCCATTACAGAAACATTTAATTCTCTTCCTTCAATAAATTCTTCCACCAACACCGGTTGATGAAAATCATTCAACACGAAAGAAATTCTTTTATTTAAGGATTCTGCATCTCTTACTACAGATGCATTCTCTATACCAGCACTCGCATCTTCCAGTACAGGTTTTATAATCAATGGAAAATGTAAATCAATTTTATATTCTTTTTTCTCTTCTTTAATTAATTGAAAACCTGGAGTAGGAATTGCATTTATGTGCAACAATCTTTTTGCAAAATGTTTATTCTGACAATTTGCAAGAGTAAGAGGTGGAGCTCCGGTATAAGCAATACCCATTAGTTCAAACAATCCTGCAATGTTCAGTTCATAACTAGGTTTGTTGTTAAAAATTTCAATAAAATTATTTATAAGAACCTGAAGATTATCTTTTATATTTAGGACATATACTTCATATCCTTTTTTCCTTAATTTTTCTCCAATCAAATCATAAGCTTCCATTGGAGTAGAATGTTCAACTTCAAAATATGGTTCAAAATGAAGGACAGCCCCTTCAATATCTGGCTTTTTTTGATACTGCTCCGGTTGAGGTTCGTTATATAAAATTCCAATCTTAATTTTTTTCATTGATTTATCAAATTTTTCTCGACTAAAATGAATTCTTTGTTTAAATTTATTGCAAAGATTTTTTAATTAAAAGTATTAATTACATTTTATGAGTTTTTATCCTCAACCCTACAAATATCAATGTGGTCCATTTGCACTTAAATATGCTCTGGTAATGCTTGGACAATTCAGGAACGAAAGAGAAATCGGAAAAAAAGCTGGCAGTAACTGGTGGTATGGAACTGACGAAATTGGATTAGCCAAAGCAGCAAAAAGTTATGATTGTAAGATGAAATACTTTCGCCGTGAAACTGCGAATGAAGCTATAAAAGTATTAACCTCACATCTAAAACAAGGTTATCCATGTATTTTAAGCGTTGATAACTGGGAACACTGGTTTACTGTTATTAACGCACAACAAGAAAAATTTATTGTTGTTGATAGTATGCTTGATAAAGTAATTGTCATCTATTCCAAAAGACAACTAATCAAAAGATGGAAATATACAGACGAAGAAACAGGTGAAATAAGTTTTGATGGTTATGCTGTTAAACCTCAATTCAAAGTAACCACAAAAGCAATGTTCTCTCTGGAAAAAGCAAGATATGTTATGCGTGAAAAGAATAAGAGTCTTGCTGAACGATGGGATACTTATTTCAATGATTTAAGCAGTATCTGTCGACCGCATTCTCCTAATGCTTACAGGACAATTTCATTCAATGAATTTTTACGAAGACACGAAAATTTACTGGTAAAACAAATAGCTATCTGGCATGGCACTCCTACTTACACCGAATTAAAAAAAATATTAAATAATATGAGATTCGTTGCAGAAGTGTATGATTTAGTAATTTATGAAGAAGATCAAAAGAAAGCACTTATTGATCTGGCCGCAATATTAATGATGTATGCTTGCGGCAAATATGGAATGGACCCAATTTATTAAAGTTAATGGATTAAATTTTATGTTGTTACGACATCCTCTTGTTTTGAAAAAAGAATCAACTGCTTTGTTGGTTATTGATATACAGGAAAAAATTTTTAGAGTTATGCAAAACTCAGAGAGAGTTATTGAAAATACTCTTAAATTGATTAATGGATTTAGGATAATGAACTTACCAATTTATTATACAGAACAATATCCAAAAGGGCTTGGTGAAACTGAAACAAGAATTAAACAAGCACTGGAAACAACTTCTGCTATTCAGAAAATGTCATTCAGTTGTTACGGAGCTGATGGTCTGTTTGACGAATTGAAAATAAAAAATATAAATCAGGTTGTAGTAGCAGGAATTGAGTCTCACGTATGTGTTCAACAAACAACTTTTGATTTAATTGCAAATAATTTCCAGGTAAATCTTGCGGCCGACGCAGTTTCATCAAGAAAAGAAATAGATTATAACACAGCCTTGAGAAGAATGAATAAACATGGCGTTGAAGTAACTACTACCGAATCAATTCTTTTTGAGTTACTTAATGTTTGCGGCACTGATGAATTTAAAGCTGTTTCAAAACTTGTAAAGTAATTTGTGATTGACTTATTCTTTCGTCTTGCTCTCAAGTTTTTTCAAAGTCGATATTCGCTGATCAAGAATTTTTATTCTTTCATTGATCTCATTCAGATATGAATCAAGCTGCTTTTCATATTCGGTTTTATCATAATAACCTCTTTGTTCAAAGTAACTTTTAAATAACCAGTTTCTTTTTAGTGCCTCCATATTTTCGGCAAAACGAGCTGCTCCTGTTTTTGTTTCTTCTGTAATTTGTACAAGATTATTTAGTACGCTGGTAATACTTGTATCGTACCTGTTCTTCTCACTTATCAAAGTTCCAAGTAAACCTTTTCCCTGATTTATATTTGAAATTACTGTATCAATATCAACAACTACATTATCAACATTTTTTACAACGGATTTTACTCCCAATCCAAGCGTAGTAATAAACGAGCCAAGAGTATCCAGTCGAGAGGTAATTGAATACAGACTTTTATCGGCACTTAGAATTAATTTATTCGTATTCTGATAGAGAGCATCATCATTAATTAATTTTCCAATTGAGCCTTCGCCTTCATTCACTTTTTTAATTATATCTGCAAGATTGCTTGTCATATCTTTTGTATAATTCATTATGCCTTGTGTTTCTTCAAGTATTGCACCAAATCCAAGAGGTTCAACAGAGAGAATAGTTCCACCATCTTCAACTTCTTTTGCAGTAACTGTTCCAATTTTTAAAACGACAACTTTATTTCCAACAAGTCCTTCATTCTCAATTGAAGCCTTTGAATCTTCTCTAATGAATTGCTTGACATCTGATGAGAGCCGCATAACAACCACAACTTTACCGGAAACATCGGGAGAGATTTTAATATCAGCAACACTTCCAACATTAATTCCGCTTAATCTTACTGCAGCTCCTTTACGTAAACCTTCTATATTATTAAAGTAAGCCTGAACTTTAAATGTTGATGCAAAAAGCCCTTCTTTATTACCAATCAAAAAAATTGTAATAATAACCAGCATTGAACCTAAAAACACGAATAGTCCAAGCCGAAAAGCAGACATTTTATTTTCCATTTAAGCTCCCGCTTTGTTCGTTAATATTAAAAGTAAAAAAATCTTTCAAGAATGGCTCTTTAGAAGAAGTAAGTTCGTTAAGATTTCCCTGGTACCGAATTTTACCATCTTTAAGAACTATCGCCCTATCTGAAATTATTTGTGCACAGATAAGATCGTGAGTAACAACAATTGAAGTCATATTTAATTTTTTCTGAAGTTCATTTATTAAAAAACTAATTTCTTTTGTGGTGATTGGATCAAGTCCAGTCGTTGGTTCATCATATAACATTAATAAGGGTTCGGTTATTATTGCTCTTGCCAATCCAATTCGTTTTCTCATGCCACCCGAAAGCTCTGATGGCATTTTATCAATTGCTTCAAGCAGTGAGACATTTTCAAGTGCATTAACAATTTTTTCCTCAACTTGATTTTTAGAAAAATTAAAATTTCTTATCAGCGGGAAAGCCAGATTTTCTCTAACAGTCATTGAGTCATAAAGAGCTGCACTTTGAAAAAGAAAACCGATATTTTTTCTTAGCTCATTAAGCTCTTTTATTTTTATGTTAAGAACGTCCTGTTTATTAATATAGACTTCGCCAGAATCGGGTTTCATCAATCCGACAAGACATTTTAACAAAACACTTTTTCCTGTTCCACTTCTCCCAAACACAACCAGGTTTTCACCTTTTTCTATTGAAAGAGAAACATCATCAAGCACATTTAAGCTTCCAAATGATTTACAAAGATTTTTTATTTCAACTATACTGTCGGCCATAACCATAAAGTGACTTTAACCAGCACAACATCAAAAATCAGAATAAGCAAAGAAGAAACAACAACCGAAGTTGTAGAAGCCTTACCTACTCCTTCGGTTCCCTTTTCTGCAGTATAACCTTTAAATGCTCCAACAATACCAACAATAAAACCGAAGATTATTGTCTTCCCGACACCGGGAATAAAATCACCAAAAACAATTGCTTCAATTACCTGATCAATATATAATGTCATTGTCATACTTTGAACCATAATCATAGAAATATAACAACCAACCACTGCAAGAAAAATTACATACATTGTCAGTAAAGGTAGAATTAAAGCACAAGCTGTTACACGTGTAACAACCAGGTATTTAAATGGATCAATAGCTGAAACTTCCATTGCATCAATTTGTTCAGTTACTCTCATTGAACCAAGTTCAGCTCCAATACCCGAGCTTACTCTTCCGGCAAATATTAATGCAGTAATAACAGGACCAAGTTCGCGAACAACAGAAATGGTGACCATATAAGGCAAGTACGCTTCAGCACCAAAGCGTGCCATTACTGGCTGACTCTGAAGAGTTAAAACCATGCCTATAATAATTCCGGTTATGCTTACAATTGGAAGAGTTTTAACACCTAATTCATCCATATGTTTTTTAATTTCCTTCATTTCATACGGGGGCAAAAATGCATAACGAAAATAGCTAAGTGCAAAACTTGTTAATCCACCTAAATTGGCGAAAAACTCTTTAAGACGTTGTTCAGTTACAGATATATTTTTAAATGAAGCCACTTATAAGTAAAGTAATTAAAGTTTTCTTTTAGTGAATCTAAAATAAGAAAAAAGAAAATTGAATGAAATTAGTCAGAACAATTGATTCTATTATAATTCAGAAATATTTTTATAATGTTTTATCTCCGCTTCTTTTCCATATTCTTTTAAAATTGCAATAGCATCAATCCTGCACAACTTATCTTTAATTTCATTCTGGTATAAATATAATTCAGCAATTTTTTTTACTTGTTTAATTTTATTTTTGGTAAAGGCATTCTCCGGTGGTCCTTTTTCAAGACTCTTTCTAAACTTAACTTCTACAAAAACAAGGTACTCACCATCTTCAGCAACGATATCTATTTCACCTTTACCATATCGATAATTGCGAGTAATTATTTTCCAGCCATTTTCCTGCAAAAATTTGGCTGCAATTTCTTCTCCTTCATTTCCTTTTTGTTTATTTGAATATATCAAGTTGATGTTCTTCCAAAATTTTTTTCAAGAAAGTTTTTCTGTGGTATTTAGTAAAACCATGTTTTCTTAAATGCATAATATGTTCTTTTGTAGGATATCCTTTGTTTTGTTTCCAGTTGTACAAAGGATACTCTTTATCAAGCTCTACCATAATTCTGTCTCTAATTACCTTGGCAATTATTGAAGCCGCAGCAATTGAAAAAGATTTAGCATCTCCTTTAACTATTGCTTTCCTGTCAATTTCGTGCTGAAAAGTTTTATTTCCATCAATAAGAATTAAATCAGCTTTAACATTGAGTTTATTAACAGAATTTTTCATCGCTAATAACGAAGCTTGCAAAATATTTATTTTATCAATCATATTTGGAGAGACAATATCATATTCAACTGCCAGAGCATTTTCAAAAATTACTTCAAATAATTTTTCACGAGTGCGTTCGCTTAATTTTTTTGAATCGTCAACTTCTTCCAGATAAAATTCTGGTTTAAAAATTACAGCGGCTGCCACAACAGGACCCGCAAGCGGACCTCTGCCAGCTTCATCAACACCTGCAATCAAATTTATTTTTCGGTTTCGGAAAGTATCATCAAACTTTTTCATCGTCCAATAAAGATAGCCAATAATCCAAAAATCATATTGAGTTTAATCAATTTACTAAGTTTTCCTAGATTCTTTTTTGAATCATCATGATAAAGTTCTTTTAAAAAATAAATCAGTAAAGGATTTACTATTATCATTACAATTACAAAAAATTCTATTTTATAAATCACAAACACAAAAGGAATAAATGTCAAAATAATCAGCGTTGAAGTAAGAATAATTATTATAGATTTACTTAGTCTAAAACCATATTTCAAAGGGAAAGTAATTACTCCACACTTCATATCTCCTTCAATATCTTCCATATCTTTTAGTAATTCACGAATAAAATTAATTAAAAAAGCAAAGCAAGCAGGAATAATAACTTTGATAGTATTAGCCAAAACAAATCCAGGATAAATAAATCCAATAAATCCAAGCACCGCAGCAACAATAAAATTCCCAAACAAAGGAATTTTTTTAAACCAAGCGGAATACAAAAAAATAACCGGACTGAAAAGCAGTAAAAAGATAAATGCTTTAAAACTTACAAATACAGCCAGCATTAAGGATAAAAACAAAATCACAAAATAGATTATTAAACTTTGCTTTCGTGTAATTATGCCTATCGATAATACCCTTTCAGGTCTGTTAATTTTATCTATTTCATAATCAAAATAATCATTAATAACATTTCCTGCAGAAATTGCCAAAGCTCCTGAGCATGCAATTGACAGCAACTGTAAAGATAATATCTCATTACCGTTTGCAATAAAACCAGCAATTACGATCGAAATAAAAGTAATAAGAAAATTTACAGGTCTTGTAATTTTGATTATTGCTATAATTTTTGAAATCATTTATAAAAAAATTTTCTTGTTAGTAAATATAATTGCATTCAAAATTATTTCTTAGCAATTAAATGTAATTCTTCATCTATTTGATAAGAAAATTGCTTTTCATAATTTGGAGTATGAAAGATGTATTTACAATCGAAATTAATTAATATGTATAGAAAAGCAAAAAACGGCAAGCTGATGATTGATATTATTCAGAACAAATGTGACTTTTGTGGTTGCTGTGTTGGTGTTTGTCCCGAAGATGCAATCGAACTTAAAGAAGCAGAAATAAATATAATTGATGAGCGATGCACCAACTGTTCAAAATGTGTTTGGTCGTGTCCGTATGAAGCAATAAAATTTAACAAATCGGGGATTCCGATAAGGCAAATATGAAAAAAGAATATGATGTTATTGTTGTTGGTGGTGGTCCTGCGGGTTCTATGGCAGCAAGATTTGCGGCTGAAAAAGGCGTTTCAGTTTTGTTGTTGGAAAAAGATAGAGATATTGGTTATCCAGTCCGCTGTGCCGAAGCAACAGGGAAAGCTGGAATAGAAGAATTTATACAACCTGATGAAAAATGGATTGCTTCCCATATTACTAAATTCGGTTTTGTGGCACCTGACGGAAATGAAGTCATACTTGATTTTCCTTCTGAAGGTTATGTGCTTGAAAGAAGAGTATTTGATTATGAACTCGCCCGTACGGCATCAGATTCTGGTGCAGTGATACAAACACGCTCTTATGTAAATGGTTTATTAATTAAAGATGATATCGTCTGCGGAATAAAATTTGAATACCGCGGTGAGCAATTTGAGACAAAGGCAAAAATTGTTATTGCCGCCGATGGAGTTGAGTCAAGAGTGGGACGCTGGGCAGGTTTGAAAACACATATTGATTTCCGTGATATGGAATGCTGTGCCCAGGTTACTGCAGCCAACATAACTAATATTGATATGAACACCTGCTATTTTTACTTTGGAAAAGAATATGCGCCAGAAGGATATTTCTGGATTTTTCCAAAAGGAAATAATAAAGCAAACATCGGATTAGGTATAAGTGGATTTGTAGGAAAAAATCAGTCTGCATTGTCATATCTAAATTCATTTATGGAAAAAAATTATCCTGATTCTCCGGTTCTTACACAAATTGCTGGAGGAGTGCCTTGCAGCATTACACTAGATAAAATTTCTGCTCCCGGAATTATGCTCGCTGGAGATGCAGCACGACAGGTTAATCCTTTAACAGGAGGTGGAATTGTAAGCGGAATGATTGGCGGAAGTATTGCGGGAAGAATTGCTGGTGAAGCAATTAAAATGAAAAAGCTGGATCATATTTTAACATACGACAAAGCCTGGAAAGAACGACTTGGTAAACGACATGAAATTTTTAACAGAATCAAAAATGGACTCTACCATATGTCCGATGAAAAATTTAATAAACTTGCAAAATCTCTTAACAAGATTCCCTATAACAATCGAACACTTGGAAAATTTTTCTTAACAGCTCTAATGGATCAACCTTCTCTGTTAATTGATGTAGCAAAAGTATTTATTGTATAAAAGAGGAAAGATAAATGAAATCATTGTTGCTTTTAATTTTTATTATTGGATTTGTTTCTCAACCAATCATCAAAGCCCAGGAAAATAAAGATAATCAATCTATAATTAAGTTTGATCCTGCGAGAGATCCCGCAAAAGATTTAAAGGTTGCAATTAAAGAAGCAAAAAAAAGCAATAAAAGAATTCTCTTAGATGTTGGAGGGGAATGGTGCATCTGGTGTCATCGTGTTGATAGTTTTTTTGTTGCGAATAAAGATGTCAATGATTTTCTTCATAACAATTATATCGTGGTAAAAGTCAACTACAGCAAAGAAAATAAGAACGAAAAATTTCTTTCGGCTTATCCAAAAGTAACGGGCTACCCGCATTTTTTTATTCTTGATAAGAAAGGAAAACTTCTTCATTCACAAAACACAGGCGAGCTTGAAGAAGGAAAAGGTTACAGCATTGAAAAGATGAAAAACTTTCTTAAACAATGGGCTCCGAAATAATTTAATTATTAAATTTTATTTTCAAAGGATTCATTATGCAACAAGTAATAACATATAAAATTGATTTGTACACCCAAGTCATCTTGACAATTATTGCAGTAACTCTTTGTGCAATTTGTATCGGAATGTTTTTTCGTCCTGCTGAAGCAAATGCAGCTCCATCAGTTATTGATGTCAATCTAAAATCAATAAATGGTTTTAATATTAATGCCGGCGAACTTCCAGTTAATATAGAAGAAGTAGATGGCAGAAGTATTTCTAAAATACCGGTAAATATTGAATCGCTTGGAGGAAGCAGTATTTACAACAACCAGTTAAATGTAAATATTGAACGAATTAATGGAAGTAGTATCAGCGGTAGTGAACTGCCTGTAAAAATCCGCTAATTAATAATATGACCGAATTACATTTAGCAAAATGGTGGGAAGAAGCAGCAAGAGGAAAGTTGCTTTGCACTCTCTGTCCACGCTATTGTACGATAGGTGAGAACCAGAATGGCTTTTGTTTTATCAGAAAAAATATAGACGGCAAATTATATTCTCTTGGATATGGAAGACCAACAGGTTTTGCAATTGACCCAATTGAAAAAAAACCTCTGAATCATTTTTATCCAGGCAGTGAAATATTAAGTTTTGGAACTGCTGGATGTAATCTTGGCTGTAAATTCTGCCAGAACTGGCATATGAGCAAAGCAAAGATTGATGATACAAATTCTATTAATGCTTCTCCCGAAGATGTAATTCTTCTTGCAAAAAAGTATAAAGTAAATTCCATTGCATATACCTACAATGATCCAACGATCTTCGGAGAATACGTAATTGATATTTCAAAATTGGCAAGAGAAGAAAACATAAAATCTGTAATGGTTACAGCAGGATACATTGATAAATTGGCACGTAAAGAAATTTATCAATATGTTGATGCAGCTAATGTTGATCTTAAAGCATTCTCAGAAACTTTTTATCATAAATTAACTTTTTCTCATCTTAAAGATATTTTAGATACACTTGTTTGGATAAAAAACGAAACAGACATCTGGCTTGAGATTACTACATTATTGATTCCCGGAGAAAATGATTCCGACAAAGAATTAAAAGCGATGATAAACTGGATACTAAAAAATCTTGGAGATTGTGTCCCTCTTCATTTTACTGCTTTTCATCCTGCATTCAAATTAAAAAACAAACCACCTACATCTCCTTTAACTGTAAAAAAAGCCAGAAAAATTGCTTTAGAAGAAGGTATAAAATTTTGTTATACAGGCAACATAATTGATGACGAAGGCGGCAATACATATTGCCATAATTGTGGGAAGTTATTAATAAAAAGAGACTGGCATTCAACCGCACTCAACAAAATAACTTCCGGCAAGTGTTACAACTGCAACACTATTATTGATGGAAAATTCTAATTTATATTCTCATCATATTTTCATTTTTGATTAATGAAATTTGTCTTAAGTTTAGTTATACATTAAATAATTATTCAACATTTTCAGGAAAAATATGAAAAAAAATCTGTTTACTATTACTATCCTGTTTGCATTGATTGTTCAATTTACTTATGCACAGGACTACTCAGTTACTCCCAAGGGAAAAGATTACTGCAGCCAGAAAAAAATGAACTCGAACCTGATTGATCTTGGTTATAATATTCTTGCTGATATAAAACACTCGTATGATGTTCTTGATTATAAACTAAACCTGGATATCTATAGCTGTTTTATTAGTCCCTATCCAAAATCTTTTTCCTGTAAAGAAATCATTACACTTAAAGCTGATTCTAATATAACATACATTGATTTGAATGCTGTTAACACTTCATTAACTATAGATTCTGTGGGACTTTCTGGAACATCTTTTACACATTCTGGTAATATATTAAGAGTTAACCTTAACAGAACTTATACTGTTGGTGAAACTCTACAGGTAAAAATTAATTACAGACATAACAATGTTAGCGATAACGCATTCTATGTAAGCAACGGAATGGTTTTTACAGATGCTGAACCCGAAGGTGCCCGTAAGTGGTTCCCTTGTTGGGACAAGCCAAGTGACAAAGCCACATTCGATCTTACAGCAAAAACTCCCGCAACTGTTAAACTTGGTTCAAACGGAAGACTTGCTGATTCTATACGCACTGGTGATACAATTTATTATCATTGGGTAAGCAGAGATCCTATTGCGACTTATCTTGATGTCATATCAGCAAAAGTAAATTATAATTTAGACATTGTTTATTGGCACAAAATCTCCAATCCAAATGATAGTATTCCAATGAGATTTTATTCAAATGCCGGCGAAAATACAGCATCAATGAGAGCAGTAATAATACCTATGACAACATATTATTCTCAGAAGTTTGGTGAACATCCATTTGAGAAAAACGGTTTTGCTGCACTCAACAACCAATTTACGTGGGGTGGAATGGAAAACCAAACATTAACAAGTATCTGTCCTAACTGCTGGGATGAAAATTTGATTTCGCACGAATTCGCTCATCAATGGTTTGGTGATATGATCACTTGTGCAACATGGGCTGATATATTTTTAAATGAAGGATTTGCAACATTTTCTGAAGCTTTATGGTATGAATCTTCGGGAGGTTATACTGCTTATAAAAATGACATAAACAGTGATGCATCAGGTTATTTAAGCAGCAACCCAGGTTGGGCTATTTCAAATCCGGATTGGGCAATAAACACACCTTCTACAAGTGTTTTATTTAACACTGCCGTTACATATAACAAGGGAGCATGTGTTTTACATATGTTAAGATATCTGCTTGGAGATACTCAATTTTTTAACGGCTTGATTGCTTATGCAACTGACCCATCTTTAAAATATAAAAGTGCAGTAATCCCTGATTTCAAAAATATTATGGCACTTTATTATCAAGGTGCAGGAAGTCTTGATTGGTTTTTCAATCAATGGATTTATCAGCCAAACCATCCAACATATCAAAATGGTTACTGGATAAGACAAATTGGAAGTGTTTGGGAAGTTGGTTTCCAGGCAAAGCAAACTCAAACTAATACTGTCTTTTTTAAAATGCCCATTGAAATTAAAATTTCGTTTACAACTGGTTCCGATACACTTGTAAAAGTAATGAATGATGTAAATAACCAGGTTTTTATTTTTAATTTCTATCGTCAACCAACAGCAGTACAGTTTGATCCAAACAACAATATTGTTTTGAAGACTGCATCATTGTCTGTAATCTCTCCAATACCTGTAGAACTAACTTCATTTACTGCAGATGTAAAAGATGGATTTGTAATTCTTAAATGGAATACTGCTACTGAAATAAACAACAAAGGATTCGAAATTGAACGGGCAGTCGGAAACTTAAATAACAGCGGCTGGACAACCGTTGCTTATATTAATGGAAAAGGAACCACAACAAATCCAAATGAATATTCTTATGTTGATTATATTGATAAATTTGGAAAGTATTCTTACAGATTAAAACAAATTGACTTTGATGGTAAATACAGTTATAGTAAGGAAATACTTGTTGAAGCAGGTTTAAAACCAACAGACTTTGTACTTCATACAAATTATCCAAATCCATTCAATCCCGAAACAAACATCAGGTTTGAAATACCAAAGTCGAGCAAAGTAAATTTATCGGTTTACAATTCGCTTGGACAATTTGTTACAACTCTTGTAGAAGGAACTTTTGAAACAGGGACCTACGAGAGAACTTTTAATGCAAGAAATCTGGCAAGTGGGATATATTTCTATGTCCTTCGAGCTGATAACATTTTACTAAAACAAAAAATGAGTTTGTTGAAGTAAAAATTTTTAGTATTGCAAATTAAATTCAATGCCACCTGAACGGGGTGGCATTTTTGTTTACTCTCCTTTATGGCGCACTGACAATTACAACTTCACCTGGAGTGCTTTCATTATGTAAACGATCAACCGAAGTTATAACATATACAATTTTCTTATTTTCACTTACTTCTATGTTATCTCTGAAACGTGTTTTACCACGATATGAAAAGCCTACAATTTTAACAGGATTATTGATGTTGATCTCTTCATTATTTACAAAGCGATAAATAACGTAGTAATAAGGTTCATCACTATCCTCTGCTTTACCGGGATTATCCCAGTTTAAAACAATGCTTTTTTGTTCAACTTTTACAGTAATATTAATTGGTGAAAGTGGCGGGACATTATCTTTCCACGGCATTGTGGTTGGTAAAGCAGGATATTTATAAAAGTTTTCTTTTAATGTATCTGCAAAACCACCAACATTTTCGAAAATACTTTTACCACTAAAAAAAACTGAGCCATGTACATTATGAGTGTTTCTGTTCATAATTATTTGATTACTAATTTCATTTTTTGAACCTTTATATCTTGAATCAACAAATTTTCCAGACCAGTGACCGATATAAAGATGTCTTTCATTTACAATTGAAGCCCACCATGGCAGCAATTTTCTATAAGCTGCTTTTTCATGATCCATCTCCCAATATAGTTGAGGATTCACATAATCAACAATTTTATCTTTCAACCAGGTTAATGGATCGCAGTATAAAATATTATATGACTCAAAAGCATTGGTACCTGCGTATTTGTTCTCAACAACACCAAAGGGACTTATTCCGAATTTCACATAAGGCTTTGTTTCATTAATTAGTTTGTAAATGTCAGCCATAAGACTGTTGATATTATTCCTTCGCCAGTCATCAACGTTTGTAAAGTTTCCTTTATTCATTTCAAAAGTTTTGGAATCTTCAGTAGATACTTTTGGAGAATATGGATAGAAGTAATCATCAAAGTGAATTCCATCTACATCATAACGAGTAAGAACATCTTTAACGACACTTAAAATGTATTTTTTAACTTCAGGATTTCCCGGATCAAGCATTTTATATTTTTCAAAACTTAAAATCCAATCCGGGTGTAAAACAGAAACATGATTTTCAGAAACAGTATAATCGCCTTCGTTTTTAACTGCACGATAAGGATTGAACCAGGCATGTAATTCCATTCCTCTTTTATGTGCTTCATCTATTGCAAACTCAAGCGGATCAAAATATGGGTAAGGAGCTTTTCCCTGCTGCCCGGTTAGCCAATATGACCATGGCTCAATCTGTGAATTGTATAAAGCATCACATTCAGTTCTTATCTGAAAAAGAACAGCATTAATACCTGCATCTTTCAACTTATCCATAATGTTAATTAGCTCAGTTATTTGTTCGCCGGAAGTTGCATTTCTATTTGATGGCCAGTCAATGTTTGCAACAGTCGCGACCCACGCTCCTCTGAATTCATACTTGGGATAATTTGTTTGTGCGTTTGTAAAATTTACGCAAGTAAGAATTGTTAAAATTGTAAAAAAGTTTTTCATTTGCTGCCTGATTTATTTTAAAATTATTTCCTTCCAATTATAAAAAAAATTTCTGAAGTTATCTTATTTTTCAAAAGAAATATTTTGATTTTATGAACACAATTATCATTGCCATATTTATAATTACTTACACAGGAATAATATTTACCAGACTTCCAGGCTTAAACATTGATAGACCCTCAGCCGCATTTTTTGGTGCAGTCTCGCTTGTAATTGTCAGTGCAATTTCTTTCAATGATGCCATAGCAGCTATTGATTATAATACAATCACTCTTTTGCTGGGAATGATGATAATTATTTCTGTACTTGAGCTTGATGGTTTTTTTACTTTGATTGCACAAAAAACTATTTCTTATGCGGGAACTTCATTACAATTATTAGTAATAATAATATTTGTAACCGGATTTTCCAGTGCTTTTCTTGTAAATGATGCAGTTGTATTATTATTTACACCAGTTATTTTGAAAATTTGTTTATCAGGTAAACTTAATCCTTCTCCTTTTATAATTGCAGAAATAATGTCGTCAAACGCAGGCAGTGTGATGACCATAACCGGGAACCCACAAAATATTTTAATTGGAACAAAAAGCGGTTTAGCTTATGGTCATTTCCTTTTATTAATGTTTCCGATTGCATTATTAAGTATGATAGTAATTCTTTTTACAGTAAAGATTATCTACAAAAAAGAATTTAATAATGAGAATAAAATTATTTTTAATAATGATGACAGCAACTATAACTATCAAAGTATGAAAACATCTGTTCCAATATTTTTATTTATTATTCTTTGTTTCTTTTTAAGTAAAGAGATAAATCTTTCATACTCTGTAATAGCACTTGGAGGAGGTTCTTTAATACTCTTATTTGGAAAAATTAAACCATCGAAAGTTATTAAAGAAGTCGATTGGGTTCTTCTATTATTTTTTGCAAGTTTATTTATAGTGGTTCATAGCCTTGAAAATACCGGCGTATTAGACCAATTTATTAATCATTTTCAATTAACAAATAAAATAAACGGAATAATATCTTTACACGGACTAAGCCTAATACTTTCACAAGTTGTAAGCAATGTGCCTTTTACAATTCTGATGATTCCCTTGTTGCAATCTGCAAAGAGTGAGTTAATGTGGTTAACTCTTGCATCTTCTTCCACACTTGCCGGAAACCTTACTATAATTGGAGCAATGGCTAACATTATTGTTATAGAAATTGTAAGAAGTCATAAAATAAAAATTGGTGTCTGGGAATTTTTAAAAGTCGGAATTATTGTAACAACGACAACTTTCGTAGTCTCAATACTTACGCTTTCTTTATATAGCTTTCTGAAAATAATTAATTAATTTTTTAGATTCGTCTTCTGAAGCCTTCACCAAGAACTTCATGCACATTATTAATTATAACGAAAGCATCCGGGTCTATTTCTTTTATCATCTCGGTTAAAGTTGCAAGCTCTTTTATAGAAACAATTGTGAATATTATTTCTCTTTCAATATTCCGGTACAAGCCACGTGCTTTAATTGCCGTTGCACCTCGGCTTAAATCATCCATAATTGCTTTTGCAATCTCATCATTCTTATCAGAAATAATATATGCAACTCTTGCATAATCAAATCCATCAATAATTATATCAATTATTCTTGCAGAAATAAAAAGCAAGAAAATTGCATAAAGAGTTAATGAAAGAGCCGGGCGAAGCGGAGAAAGATGTTTAATTTCTATGATAAATCCAGCCAAAGAAATAACGAAAAGATCAGTAATCATAATTGCCTGACCCGGTTTTATTCCAAATCTTTTTTTCAATATTGCTGCAACAATATCGCTGCCTGCGGTTGTTCCTTTGAATTTGAATATTATTCCAAGCCCCACACCAAGAAGTACTGCACCAATTAAAATTAAAAAAAGAAAATCGTTTTGCAGTAAATCTTTTATAGTTTGAGTATCCTGCAAACGTATAAAATGAAATCCCGGAATATCTCCGCGGAAAAAATCGATGAAGAAAGAACTCATTGAAAAGCCAAAAAAGGTTCTTACACCAAAAGATTTTCCTAGTTCTTTTATCCCCCATATGAATAACGGCACATTAAGAAGCCAGCTTGTCAATCCAACAGGCAAAGCACCATTAGTAAGATAATGTAATGACATTGATAAACCGCTGACACCTCCAGGAACAACGCGTGCATCAACCAGGAATACTCCTATTCCAAGAGACATCATAGCGGCACCTATTGCTATTGCCACGTAATCAAGTATCGGATATTTTTTTAAAAATTTTTTTGTCATAATTCATTCCACTTTTTCATTTAACTATCAATAAATCATAAAAAATTATCGAGGGGACAATGTAAATTGTTTACTTAATTCATTTCTCTCTTTTTCAGATAAATCTTTCCACAATACGCGCAAAGTATAATTTCCGTACATAATTTTATTTTTTATATAATACCAATCGGATATATCTTTTTTATTAATTGATACAGCTTGATTTAAAACCACATTTGTTACATACTCAGGTTGATTATCAATCTTACCAATAAAATTATCACCAATTATTCTTACTTCACGAAGCCAGAAATGCTCAATTTTATTTCCATCCTGTATTGGAACTTTAACTGCGAATAAAAGGGTAGAATCTTTTTTGATTATTGCAATAAATTTCTCGACCTCGCTTTGAGCTTTTTCAATTGCTATTTGCATAGAGTCTTTATCAAATTTAGTCACGACTTTGTTTTCAGAAATTTTTTCTTCCACGACTTTATTATCTGCGGCTGTGTTTGGCTTTATATCTTTTTCATTGTTATTACAACCTGAAATGATAATAAAAATCATCATTCCCAACAGAGTTGAAATCACGTTATTTTTTATAAGCATAGTTCATTTTCCTTAATAGAATAAATTCAATTTAATTTATTTGATGTTTCTTCAATTTGTTTAAATACCCGTAAAAAATTTGCACCCCATATTTTAATTATTTCTTCTTCTTTATAACTTCGCTTGACTAATTCATAAGTAATATTTTCAATTTCACTAATATCCATACAGCCAATTACTGCTCCTCCGCCGTCAAAGTCTGAACCGATACCAACATAATCCACTCCAATTAATTTTACAATGTGATCTATATGATCAACCAATTCTTGAACTGTCGCCAGCTTTGGAGGGAACTGTTCATTTACTTCGTACCATTCAGCTCTTGCTTTATGCAAAACAGAATCAGGAAGATTTTTAAAATTATTATATTTCTTCTGAACTTCAACCAAAGCTGAGTCTCTCTCTGGAT
Organism: uncultured Ignavibacteriaceae bacterium; assembly: GCA_964596145.1. Lineage (GTDB taxonomy): Bacteria > Bacteroidota > Ignavibacteria > Ignavibacteriales > Ignavibacteriaceae > CAZHVS01. The sequence continues at coordinate 9,128 of CAZQSR010000008.1, read as the reverse complement.
TAGGTTCTGGATTTTTTATATAACCGCTGTAAAGACAAACCTGCACTACTCCACCAGCTTCTTTAATTTTCAGTAATAAATCATCGGGAATATTACGTGGATTATTGCATACTGAATAAGCACACGAATGCGAAGCAATAACCGGAGCAGAAGAATATTTTAATACATCTAAAACAGTCTTATCAGAAACATGAGAAATGTCTATTATCATTCCAAGTTTGTTCATTTCTTTAATTACCTGCTTACCAAATTCACTTAATCCCTTGTGTTCTTCACCATTCGGATCAGTTGAGGAATCGCAGATATCATTATTTTTAGTATGACAAAGAGTAATGTACCTGACGCCCATTTTGTAAAAATATTTTATCAAATTAATATCATTTCCAATTGCATATCCATTTTCAATTCCGATATAAATTGCTTTTTTCCCTTTTTTAAATAATTTTAAAGCATCGTTGGAAGAAAGAGCCAATTCCACGTATTCATTATTTTGTTTAATTACATTATGAATATCAATTATAATTTTTTCTACTTTTTGTTTTGCCTTTATATTACTACTGCTGTCTCTGTTTCCCTGTCCAACAAACGCCGCAAAAAAAACAGCATTAAGATCGCCTTCAATCATTCTTGGTAAATCAAAATGACTTTGTTTTTTTATGGTTTTATTATTCAATGTAAAATTAAAAGATGAATCATTAAACCAAAGAGGTGTATCTGTGTGAGTATCTATTTTAAATATTTTTTTATGAATTTCTTTTGAAATTATTTTTAATGAATCTTCATTTTGGCTGTAAATCATATTATAACCTGCGGTTAATATCAGAATTAGAATAAAATGTTTCATATTTGTAATAAATTTTTACTTTTTTGAAACAAAATTAGAGAAAACTTTTGTTTCTTATATAAACAAATTAATTTTACTGCAAAAAAATCCAAAAGGCAGAAAAACAGATGAAATATCAATATGATGTGATTGTACTCGGAAGCGGGCCTGGTGGTGAAGGTGCTGCTATGAAATCCGTTAAAGAAAATAAGAGAACAGCTATTTGCGATGAGTTCTCACTAATTGGCGGAAGTTGTACACACAGGGGAACAATCCCCAGCAAAGCCCTTCGTCATGCAAGCCAGATTTTATATGAAAATAAAGAAATAAAAGATGCTAATTTTCAGCAGCTTTTAAGAGAAGCACAAGATGTAATAAAAAAACAACATGAGCTTAGAAAAAGTTTTTATAACAGAAATCTTGTTGATGTGCTTGATGGTCATGCAAAATTTGTTGATGAACATACAATCGAAGTAACTCATCCAAATGGATTGGTTGAAAATTTTACATCAGAATATTTTGTTATTGCTACTGGTTCACGCCCATGGCATCCGCCACAAATTGATTTTACTCACCCAAGAATTCTTGACAGCGACACTCTTCTTAATATTAAAGATAATCCACGCTCAATAACCATTTATGGAGCAGGTGTAATTGGATGTGAATATGCTTCGATATTTCGCGGGTTAAAAGTAAAAGTTAATCTTATAAACACAAGAGATAAACTTCTATCTTTTCTTGACGATGAAATAATTGATGCATTAGCGTATCATTTAAGAGAAAACGGTGTTTTGCTAAGACATAATGAAAAATATGAAAACGTAGAAGCTGATGATTATGGTGTTACAATTAATTTGAATTCAAATAAAAAAATCAGAACTGATTATCTCCTTTGGGCAGAAGGAAGAACTGGAAATTCCGATAAATTAAATCTGGATAACCTTGGCATTCATACGAATGAAAAAGGCTCCATACCTGTAAATAATAATTTCCAAACAGAGGTTAAAAATATTTATGCTGTAGGAGATATAATTGGCTGGCCAAGTCTTGCAAGTGCTTCATATGACCAGGGAAGATTTGCCGCTACTCATCTTGTGCATGGCAAATGTGATGCTTATCTTGTTGAAAATATGCCAATTGGAATTTATACTATTCCGGAAATAAGTTCGGTTGGTATGACAGAAAGCGAATTAACAGAAAAGAAAATTCCTTATGAAGTTGGTCACTCATTTTTCAAACATTTAGCTCGGGCTCAAATTACCGGAAGAACAGTAGGAATGCTTAAACTTTTATTCCACAGAGAAACTCTTGAAATTCTTGGCATTCATTGTTTTGGTTATGATGCAGCCGAAATAATTCATATTGGACAAGTAGTAATGTCACAAAAAGGAAGCGGGAATACTTTAATGTATTTTATAAATACAACTTTTAACTATCCAACAATGGCAGAGGCATATCGTGTAGCTGCGCTAAATGGACTGAACAGGATAAATGCATTAAAATAATTTTTCAAATTCCTGATAAGACAAAGAAAAGATTTCCAATCATTTCATTATTTTTCTTTAGATAAAATTAAATTACTCTAAATTAAATAATGAACAGAAAAATATTATTACTTACCGAGGGATATTCAAATCCACACCAGGGGAAAACTGCCCGTAATTTAATTTATTATTCACCGCAAGAAGTCGTGGCTGTTTTTGATAGAGAGAATACTGACAAAACAAGTAAAGAATTATTTGGAACAGGCGATGTAAAAGTAGTTAGTTCGTTTGAAGAAGTTAAAACTGCAGATACTTTAGTAATTGGTGTAGCAACTGCCGGAGGAAAAATTCCGAAAAGTTATCGACCGATAATTTTAGAAGCAATTTCTCGAGGAATGAATGTAATTACGCCAACTCATGAATTTTTGTCTGATGATCCCGAAATTAAAACTGCTTCTGTAAAAAATAAAGTTCAATTGATTGACTTAAGAAAAAACAATGAAAAAGAAGTAGCTCAACGTAAAGGAATTCGTGAAGATTGTCTTCGTATTCAAACTGTTGGAAATGATTGCAGTCTTGGAAAAATGATTGTAAGTCTTGAAATAACCAACAATCTGAAAAAAAGAAAAATAGATGCTAAATTTGTAGCAACCGGCCAAACAGGAATTTTAATTGAAGGTGATGGAATACCTATTGACGCAGTTGTTGGTGATTACATAAATGGTGCTGCTGAAAAACTTGTGTTGAAAAATCAACATCACGATATAATAATGATTGAAGGACAGGGAAGCTTATTTCATCCAAGATATTCTTCTGTTACATTAGGCTTACTTCATGGTTCAATTCCACATGGATTAATTATGTGTTATGAAATGGGAAGAAAATATGTTGCTGGTATGGAAGGAATAAAACTTCCATCAATTGAAAAAGCAATTGAAATTTATGAACAAATGGCCAGTATTATGTTTCCATGCAAAGTAATTGGAATTGCTATCAATAGCAGACATTTTAGTAAAGAAGAAGCGGATAAAGAAAGAGAACGAATAAAAAGAGAATTTAATCTCCCCGCTTGTGATGTAATTAGGCATGGCAGCGATGAACTTGCTGATTCAATTATTGAATATCAGAGAAAAGTAATTGAAAAAATATAAAGGCTGCTTGTATAAAGTTTTAAATTTTGTCGGAATAAATCTAAATTATTTTATTAACAAACAGCCCTTTTACGCTTTAAGGCTACTACATCATGGAGAACAAAATTTTTTAATTCTTACAGGTTTAACCAGTAATTAAATTTTATCATAAAAATATTATCAGGTTTAACGTCCAGTAATCTATCAAATGAATGACCAGGGTTAAAACTTCCATTCTCTTCTACCTGTTCTCTGCTTTGTGTCCATACAAAATATAATGTAGAGCCAGGTAGATATTCCCATCTTAATACTGCGTTACCACGTAATGAACAATAATTAAAATCTGGATTATAAATAGTCGCTCCAACTGATTGTCCATTTCCATCGGGATCAAGTTGATAATACTGACTTCCGTTGTTATCAATTTTATTTATTGTTGATCCATCATTTCCATAAATCATATAATCAGAAGTCTTGGGGCGAAGTAGTTCTTTGAATTCATAATAATTTCCCGAAGTTATTAAAGGCTGTAAATAAACCTGTAAACTTAGTTGTGGAGTAAGAATCCAGTTTAACCTTATATTGGCTGAAAACACTTTTTGATCCATTTTTGCAAAAACATATCGTCTTCCATATGTGTTAATAGCTGTAACATCTTTATAAGATGTAACCCATTGTCGGTCAACAATATTTCTGTCAAATTCAGGTCCAATTATAAAATTAAAAGTAGCTGAAGGTCTTACTGCAATTTGAATGCTCATATAATAATCACTTTCTGTTCCTTCAAATCCACCGGCATTGGCATAAAGAATTACTGGTCTTCTCTGGTCTGTCTGTAAATTAAAATTGTATTCATAATTACCAGGATTTTTTACTAATGGTCCTCCACGTGTTAATCTATTTGAAATTGAAGGCAGATATAGTGCTCCACTAAAATCAAAATTATAATAATTGGTAAAAGTAATGTTATAATTTCCCCATAAAAATCTTGACAATGGATTTCCTTCAAAATCATAGCTTGAAGCCCATGTTACAAGAAAAGTCATATTCCTGTAATACTCTGTAGGATCTGACCATTTATAACCCGAGCCGATATGATAATTAATAACATCCGATCTTGTTTGAAATCCAAGATCATTAACTTCAAAGCCGGGACTAACAAAACCTAAAGCCATATTTAATTTCATTTCTCCGCGAAGTTTTTGAAGAGTAAAACGACCGAAATATCCACTTAATGAATTAATAGAACTATCAACACTTAGATGCGTAGCATCAGGACGCTGAAAATAATGAGTCGAATTACGCTGCAAGGCAATCATTCTTTTTTCATTACCTTTTACATACGAAAAAGCTCCAGCACCAGTAAAAATATATGATTTATTTTCATCAAGAGCCGTCCAACCATCTAATCCAACTACAAGTGAAGAACCATTAATTTGATTTTTTAACACTTTATCTTTAAATAATCTTTTTGTAAAGGTGGATAAAATACCTATTCCCTGTCGCCCCTCATTAAAATCTCTTTGTGTACGAAGAACGCTATAGTAAGTTAATGGTTCAATTTCTACTTCGGATTTTTCTCTATCAGTTTGAATTTGTGCGAATTCTCTTTTAGTAAAAGCGTGAATAGTAGCAAAATTCCAGTTATCAAAAATTTTTCCAGTTACTTTTCCAGCACCAAGAATATGAGTCCCAACCGGTATGTCAGAATAATCACTCATTGGAATTTTTCCCTGTGGATTTCTACCTATTCTTCTGCTGTAAAACAAAGTAGGATTTGACCAATTGAAATTCCAGAAACTTGTACCACCTCTGTTTGCAAATTGAAATACATTAGCTCCTTCTGTAAAGAAAGGTCTTCGCTCGTTAAAGTAGGTTTCAACATCAGTAAGATTAACAACTGCAGGATCAACTTCAACTTGTCCAAAATCAGGATTGATTGTTCCATCAAAAATTAAATTGCTGCTAAGACCATATTTAATATCAACACCCGCACCAGGAGAGTATTTAGAACCATCATTAAACGGATCTCCTGGCAGATGTTTTGTAAATTCTGCTTTTGAATTAATATAAGGAAGAACTTCTATCCTCGATGAAAGTTTTATATTTTCAATGCCAACAAGTACAGGAAACTTTGAAACAAATCCGTTCTGGTTCCTTGGTTGAATTGCTGCAAGACTTCTTTCATTTTTTCTATAAATATCTCTTTCAAAGTTGATTCCCATTTTCAAAGATTCAGATGGATTAAACCGAATTTGAGAAAAAGGGATTCTTGCTTCTACCGTCCATCCATCTGAGTCCACTTTGGTTTCTGCATCCCACACTGCATCCCAGGTATAATCTAAATAGTTTTGATCATCATTAGAAATAGTTCCATCGTGTTGAGTTCCAGCAGCTGTGATACAAAAGATAAAACCATTTCTTTTATCGTTATATGAGTCAAGATAAATATCAAATTCATCTGTAGAATATGAATTATCTCTTCTTCCCAATCTCACATCAATGGAATCAGGCGACTTATCGTGACATTTTGCCGTTATGTATAAAGCCTCATCATCATATCCAACCCAGATTTCAGTATGCTCAGACACAGGCTCGCCCTGTGTTGGGTCTGCTTGAATCAGTTTAGAAAATGCAGGTGATTTATAGATATTTTCGTCCAGTATTCCATCAATTCTTATTTTCTCAGAAATACGAATTGCTTTAATTTCATTTACAGATGGATTATCATAAACCCTGGCGTAAGTAGATGACAAACAGATCAAAGCTAAAAAAACATAAAAGAATTTCATCGTGTTTCTTCCTTTATTAAGTTTAAAAACATATATTATTTTATAATTAGACCTTTCGTTTTTCCAAAAAGAATAATTATTATTACAAACGGTCTATTAAGAACTTAAAAGGATAAACTGATGAATAAATATTTAATTAAAGTGATAGAAAAAATTTATTCAATAACCATGATAAATTTAGATACAGATGAACTATAAAAAGAGAATTCACTGCTAAAGGGTCAGAATATTTTTTTAGTGGCTAGATTTATGAATAAAAAAAGGCTGCCCATTTGAGACAGCCTTTATACTAACTTGCACTGTAATAAAATTTATTTTTCTAAAATTTTACCATCACCATCAATAAGCTTTATTTCGTAACCAAGTTCTTTAATGCTGTTTTCTATTTTGGATTTATCTCCGACAACAATCCAAACAATATTGTCTGGATGTAATACTCTTTTTGCATTTTTATTTATATCATCAAGATTCAGATTTTTAATTTTACTGATATATGTTTCAATATAATTATCCGGTAAATTATATGTAACCATCTCATAAAGAGTATTTGCAACAGCATTATTTGTTTCCCATGAACCCGGAAGTTCAAGTACCTGGTTCAATTTAATTTTATTCAATTCATCTTCTGTAGCAGGTTTTGTTGAAACCATTCCGGAAATCTCTTTATAAATTTCCTGGATTGATTCTTTTGTTTTGTCGGATTGAATAAAAGCATAAGCAATAAAAGGTCTTTGTCCTTTAGCTCCCATAATAAAACTTGAAGCACCATAAGACCAATGTTTGTCTTCGCGTAAGTTCATATTAATACGAGAGGTAAAAGTTCCACCAAGAATATTATTCATTGTTTCAATTGCTATATTCTCCGGATCTGACTTTGGAGGTGCAAGATGACCAGCCAGAAGAACAGATTGAGGTGAACCGGGTTTATCCATTAAATAAATAATTGGTTTATCTTTTTGCTTTACTTCACTAATATTTTTCTTGGGAACATCGCCCGGTTTCCAATCTTTAAAAAGTTTTTCAAGCTTTGGTTTAATTTCATCCATCGTTATATCACCAACAATAATAAGAGTAGCATTGTTTGGTTTAAACCAGGTTTTATGATAATTAACCAGGTCGTCGCGGGTTATTTTCATAACAGTTTCTTCGTAACCTGAACCAGTCATGGGATAACCATATGCGTGATCTTTACCATATAAGAACTGCGGAAATACTCTTACAGCCATTTGTATTGGAGTAACTTTTTCTCTTTTTATTTGTGCAATTCTTTCTTTGCGAAGCCTGTCAATTTCTTTATCGGGAAAAGCCGGATTAAGAATCACATCTGCATATAATTCTAATGATTTATCAAGATTTGATTTCAAAGATGATAAAGATACGTTCGACATATCAAGTCCCGCACCAGTACCAAGATTGGCACCTAAGAGCAGCAATTCTTCATTAATCTGCAGAGCATCTTTTGTTTTTGTTCCTTCATCAAGTAAGTTCATCGCAAGACTTGAAGTCCCCGGAAGAGTAAACTGATCTGCTGCATAACCGGCATCAATTAATAAATTAAAATTAACAACAGGTATTGAAGTACGTTTTGCAAGTACAATCTTCAAACCATTAGATAAGGTCGTCTTTTCAATCTGTGGAAATTTAGCATCCGGAGGAGTTCCTGTTTCCGGAAGTTTTGAACGATCAACATCTGTTTGTACTATTTGATACTCCGGATATGGATGAATTTCAAGAATATATACACCATCCGAAAGCCATTTAATAGCAGCTTCTTTTAAGTCTTTTGTAGTTGAGTTGTTAATAAAACCCAATGTGGTTTTATAATAATCCGGTGATCCGCCAAACACAAATGATTGTGCCAGTATATCACTCTTTCCTCCAAAACCACCAATTCTTTCCATTCCTCTTACCAATTTAGAAACGTATTGAGTTTTAACTCTTTTTAATTCATATTCGGTAGGACCATCTTTTAAAAATTTCGCTAACTCTTCATCAATTATCTTTTCAATCTTTGATAAATCTTCTCCGGGTTTTGCAGTAGCTTCAATAACAAACTGGCTTCCGATTTCCTTCATATCAAGATAAGCCTGAACATTTGTAGCAATTTGTTCATCATATACTAACCTTTTATATAGTCTTGATGATTTTCCAATTACAAAAACATCACTTACAAGATCAAGATAAGCTAATTCTTTGTTTCCCCATTCAGGAACATTCCAAACTTTATACAACCTTGCTTGGGGTACACGATCCTGATAAACCTGTCTTCTTGAACCTGTCATTTTTGCAATATGTGTTTCATATTTTCCAATTGGAGGACCAGAAGGAATATCGCCAAAATATTTTTCTACTTTTTCATAAACTTTATTTACATCAACATCTCCTGCAATTACAAGTACTGCATTTTGTGCACCGTAGTAAGTCTTAAACCATTCATGAACATCTTCAAGCTTTGCAGCAGTTAAATCTTCCATTGAACCGATAACCGTCCATGAATATGGATGCCCCACAGGATAAGTATTCTGTGCAATCAATTCTTCACTAATTGAGTAAGGCTCGTTATCATATTGCCTTTTTTCATTCTGAACAACTCCTCTTTGCTCATCAAGTTTTGATTGATCTATAGCACCAATTAAATGTCCCATTCTATCTGATTCCATCCACAGAGCCAAATCAAATGCAGATGTTGGAACATTTTCAAAATAATTGGTTCTGTCATTATTTGTAGTACCATTTAAATCGGTAGCTCCAATTTTTTCCATTACTTTAAAATAGTCATCATTATTGTTTTCGCTTCCGTTAAACATAAGATGTTCAAACAAATGAGCAAAACCTGTTCTGCCTGGTTTTTCATTTTTTGAACCGACATGATACCAGATATTAATTGCTACGATAGGTG